>JASFVA010000033.1:0-9942 GCA_050050055.1 Nitrospirota bacterium | reverse complement strand
GGCAAAGGCATAAAGCCAATAATAGCTTTTCTTCGCAAAACCCAATCCTGTCTGGAGGTCCTCGGTATAAAGAAGTCCCACCCATGGCAAGAACATGAAGGCAATTACGGGCAGCGTCCATTTTTTCCTGAGCCATTCACGATCCCTAATGAATTTTCCCGAGATAATCCATATCGAGATAGTAAACAGCCCGGCAATTACAGCTGGTGAAGTGGCAAGGGGAATTAAAAAGAAAAAGCCGCAGAAGCTGTAAAACATGAGCCTTTCGATATGAAAGTCATATTTCTTGAGAGGATCCGACATCTTTTCCTGCGTGCATTTAAGTAATGTCTGCTTGCCTTACCCCATGAAGGCTATTACTCTGGAAACATAGCGAAGCACGTAGGCACTATCTTAAGTACAAATATCGCCTTGAGTCAACTCCGAGCTTTAATGAAGAATTATTTTAATCGTTCTTAGACCTTTACTGGTGATTTCATCGGATATGGAGTCAATAAGATTGACTTTTGATTACCCTGCCGCTACATCTGCTGCATTAATTCTCATCCCCCAATACGGGCGAATTATCTCTGTCGACCTTTCCTTGAAAAGTGGCCGTGGCAAGCTTATCCAAGCCCTTATCAAGTATTGCAAGTATCCACTGTGAAGGATCTTGGGACAGTTATCTCTATCGACGTCATAGTTGAGGGCGAGGCGGCGGCGTTCCCGGCAGAGATGTATATGTCGGTAGATATGCGTCACAGAAAAACCCTATCGCATAGGCTGGCATAGAGCTGGGCATGCCCCACTCAAGCAAGTACGAAGGGCGCAAGCAGGATATCCAAGCAAGGGGATGGGACATAAGGAGCATCTGGCTCGTAACGGTGAGCGTAATGCATCATAATGAAGTGTCAAAGGTGTACTTTCCGAAAGGGAGGGGCTAAGGCCACCCTTTAAACCAGTAGTATTCGAGACTGCTCATAAAGGTCATCGAGACTAATTCCGCGATATTGGGTCAAAGACCCCTGAATTTGGGAGGCCTGTATATAAATATACGTAAAATAATGAATAATTATAAGTGCTTAGGAAACCACATGCTTGACAACCATGCTGAACTATGATAAATGATTTGTACGGGGGATTCCTGTACAACTAACGACGTGAGGAATGCGTAAAATATGAAAAGATTGCTATTTATAACCATAATTCTTGTAGGGACAATCCTATGTTTACCCTCTTTTAATCCGGCATACGGACAAGTTCTTTCTGAAAGTTTTGATAGTTTATCCCTTCCTTCAGGCTGGGCGGTCATTGATAATGCGACAACGGGAGCGGTCTGGCGTTTTGATGACCCATGTGGTGTAGGGAACCAAACCGCCGGAAGCGGAGGTTTCGCCACTGCAGATAGTGATTGCGCTGAAGACGTAATGGACACACAACTTCGCACGCCAGCCTTGGACATGTCAGGCCATGCGTCGGTAACCCTTCTTTTCAAGACCGTTTTTTCCGTGTTCTCTGGCAATGAGGTGGCGGATGTGGATGTGAGCATAAATGGAAGTTCCGGTCCTTGGGAAAATGTCTGGAGAAAGACCGATAATTACTGGGGGCCAGCCGAGGCGGTGGATATCTCTGCAACCGCCGGGGGGCAGTCTAGTGTAATGATAAGATTTCATTACTACAATGCCGATTATGATTGGTATTGGCAGGTGGACGACGTGGTGGTCTACGGTGCCTTGGTCCCCGTTATTGCGGCCATCCCTTCGTCTTTGGATTTCGATAGCGTAACGGTCGGCCAGGTGTCGGCGCCTCAGATTATTACTTTAAGAAATCAGGGTACCGGCGACCTCAACGTCTCGGACGCTTATTTCACGGGCGCGGATGCAGCGATGTTCAATGCGGTAGGTGGCGGTTCCACGCCTTGCCCTTCACTGCCCACGGCTTTAACCCCGGGTGCCGAATGTACCCTTGAAGTGACATTCTCGCCGTCCTCCTCGGGCGCAAAGAGCGCCGCATTAAGCATCTTCTCTAATGACCCGGATACTCCGCAACTCGACGTACCTGTTAGCGGTAGCGGCCGCCCGCCGACCTATGACCTCACGGTGAGCATCGTCGGAACAGGGCTGGGCAATGTGGTTAGTTCGCCAGGGGGCATAGACTGCGGTGATGGAACCACAGGCGATTGCTCCAATATCTATTCTGAGGGCACGGAGATTGCGCTCACTGCCACACCCGGTGCCGATTCCACCTTCGCGGGTTGGTCGGGCACTGACTGCTCAGGGCTCACGAACCCGTGCATGTTCACTGTAATCTCCAACTCGTCGGTCTTCGCGCAGTTCGGCTTGGCCACTCACACAATCACTGCCTCAGTGACGAACGGCGTGGGCGGGACGATAACTCCTTCTGGTGCGGTATCCGTAACCGATGGAGAGGACCAAGCCTTTACTATAACGCCCGATGAGGGCTACCGTGTGCAAGACGTCTTGGTTGACGGTGAGTCAATTGGCAGTGTATCGACCTATACATTTTATAGCGTTGTGGAGAACCACACCATCGAGGTACAATTCGGGAGCAAAAGAGACGACCTGGTAGTGGACTTCGGCTCCTACGGCACGTTTGTCCTCTATAACGGAACCTCGTGGTCAAAGATCCACGGCCTGAGCCCCACCCTCATGGCCACGGGCGACCTCGACGGAAGCGGGCAGGGCGACCTCGTAGCGGCCTTCGCGGGCTACGGCACGTTTGTCTACTACAATGACTCCAGCTGGAGCAAGCTCCACGGCCTGAGCCCCACCCTCATGGCCACGGGGGACCTCGACGGAGACGGCGACGACGACCTCATAGCGGTCTTCGCGGGCTACGGAACGTTTGTCTACTCAAACTCTTCCTGGACGAAGCTCCACAATCTGAGCCCCAGCTTAATTACCACGGGCGACATGGACGGAGGCGGACAGGACGAGCTGATAGCGGCCTTCGAAGGCTACGGCCTTTACGTCTACTACAACAACACCTCCTGGTCGAAGCTCCACAGCCTGGTCCCCGAGCTCATGGACGCCCATGACATTGACTTTAGCGGGAATGCAGACCTGATCGCGGACTTCGGCCCGGCTTATGGCACTTTTGCCTACTACGACAACTCCACCTGGGAGAAGCTCCACAACCTGAGCCCCACGCTCCTGCTGGCCGGTGACGTAGGAGGTATTGTCCTGGGCTTCAATGGCTATGGCCTTTACTATTATGACGATGAGGATGGCACATGGGAGAAGCTCCACGGGCTAGTTCCTGAAGCCGGCGTCCTTGCCGCCATATATGGCAATGACGATACGCATGGCATTTTCGATTTCGGCTCCTACGGCATCTGGGTGTTTGATTACCCTTCCACCTGGACCAAGCTCCACAGCCTCACAGCTGATGACGACGCTGGGATGTGTGCGACGGAGATGGATGGTAACTGAAATGATGTCCAAAAGCACGGCAGCAAAAGCACGGCAGCAAAAGCACGGCACTTCTTGGTACAGGGGAAAATATTAAAAATGAAGGTTTTGTAGCTACTTCAAGGGAACCAGGATATGCTTGGCAAATAGCAAAAGTAAGACAGTGCCGAGGCCGAGAGGATCTTTGCATAATATGTGCATAAGCTTTATAACACCTACTCCATTTATAATGCTTCTTTT
This sequence comes from Nitrospirota bacterium, assembly GCA_050050055.1. Classification (GTDB taxonomy): domain Bacteria; phylum Nitrospirota; class Thermodesulfovibrionia; order Thermodesulfovibrionales; family JdFR-86; genus JARRNG01. The sequence goes on along the minus strand of JASFVA010000033.1, from coordinate 6,292 downwards.
TTATTCTTAATTCTATTTTCCCCCCTTACCTTCAATAGTTAGAAAGAAAGGAACCAACTATGGCGGATTGTCTCGTAAAACGAGGGCCCTCGTAGCTCCTGACCTACTGCGTATTCCCTGCGCCAGCGGTAGTATGTCTGCTCAGTTATCGCAATCGTTTTACAGACCTGCCCACCGTGCAACCTTTGCCAAAATGGATTTCCGCGCCTAGAAGATGCTCGATGGTCCGCTCAGGTGTGCAGTGCTCCCTCGATCGGAATGGTCTTTTAAAAATGGCATAAAGTTTATATACTATGGGGCATGAAGGGCATAGTCCTGGCTGGAGGAAGCGCAACGAGGCTATATCCCACGACAGTGGCCGTCAACAAGCATCTTCTTCCCATCTACAACAAACCGATGATCTACTATCCTCTTTCAGTTCTGATGCTCTCGGGGATAAGGGACATACTTATCATATCCAGTCCCGGCGACATAGAGGTATTCAGAGGAGTCTTCGGGGATGGCGCCTATATCGGCCTCAGGCTTTCCTACGCCGTGCAGGAACAGCCCCGGGGGCTTGCCGAGGCTCTCACCATCGGGAGCGACTTCATCGGGGGTGAAGGCGTATGTCTAATCCTGGGGGACAACATATTCTTTGGCCACGGCCTGCCCGAGCTCCTTGAAAAAACCGTCAGGGAGATAGAAAAGGACGGAGGGGCATATGTGTTTGCTTCTTACGTGCATGACCCTGAGAGGTACGGAATAGTGGAGTTCGATCCAAGGGGAAAGGCGATATCCATTGAAGAGAAGCCCAAAAAGCCCAAGTCCAACTGGGCGGTAACGGGGCTTTATTTTTATGACGGGAATTGCAAGGAGATAGCTCAAAAGGTGAAGCCATCCCACCGGGGGGAGCTTGAGATAACGAGCGTAAACGAGAAATACCTATATGATGGCACGCTGCATGTTAGGCCCCTCGGGAGGGGCTTTGCATGGTTTGACGCAGGTACTCACCAGAGCTTTCTTGAGGTGAGCGAGTTCATAGCCACTATCGAGACAAGGACCGGGCTCATGGTGGGTTGCATCGAGGAGATAGCCTTCGCCAAGGGCTGGATAGACAAGGATCAATTACTAAAGCTCTCCGAGCACCTCAGGAAAACCGACTACGGCAGATATCTCGCGAGAATGGTCGACGAGTCAACGTAGAAATGCCCTTTACCTTCATCCCTCTCGAGATACCAGGTTTGATGCTCATAGAGCCCAAGGTCTTCGGAGACGAGCGGGGGTTTTTCATGGAGGCCTTTAAACTCTCCGAGTTTCGAGCCAAAAGCATTGAGGGTGACTTCGTGCAGGACAACCTGTCAAGGTCGAAAAAGGGTGTCTTAAGAGGGCTCCACTATCAGCTGAACCCCAAAGCACAAGGGAAACTCATAACAACGATAAAGGGAGCTGTCTTCGATGTGGCCGTTGACATACGAAAGGGCTCTCCCTATTACGGCAAATGGGTTGCCAGAGAACTCTCTGAAGAAAACAGGCTCATGTTCTGGATTCCCCCGGGTTTTGCCCACGGCTTTCTGACTCTGAGTGACTCTGCCGAAATCATTTACAAGACCACCGAGGAATACGCCCCAGAATTTGAAAGGGGTATCATATGGAACGACCCCGGTATCGGGATAAAATGGCCTCTGGAGAGCCTCATCCTTTCGGATAGGGACAAGGCCCTGCCTACTATTGATGAAGCCGAGATTAACTTCCCCTACGGGGGACAAGCATGAGGGCGCTAGTAACGGGCTCAGGAGGCCAGCTTGGAAGGGAGTTCTCAAGGAGGTTGGCGGAGGACTGTACCGAGCACTTGGCCCTTTCGCACGAAAAACTGGATATCTCTGACCTCCCAAAGGTAAGGGAGGCCGTCAGTGGATACAAGCCCGACTATATATTCAACTGTGCGGCCTATAACGCCGTGGACAAGGCCGAGGAGGATTGGAGAAGCGCGTTTCTCGCAAATGGCATCGCGGTGAAGAACCTGCTTCTGGCCTCAGAGGAGTCCGGCTCCACCCTTGTGCATTACAGCAGCGATTATGTCTTCGATGGGGCTAAGGGGGCGCCTTACACCATCGCCGACAGGCCCAACCCCATCAATTCCTACGGCCTCAGCAAGCTCCTTGGGGAGGATTCCGTCTTCCGGGCGGGCTATCCGAGGTATTATCTCATTCGTGCCAGCTGGGTTTTCGGAGAGGGGGAAAGCTCTTTCGTCGGGAAGCTGCTTGGATGGATGAGGTCAAGAAGGTCTCTAAGAATCGTGGATGACCAGGTCTCCTCGCCCACGTATACCGAGGACCTTGTGAGAGGCACTTTGGAATTGATTAAAACGGAAAGCTACGGGCTTTATCACATGAGCAATTCCGGGCAGTGCTCACGGTACGATTGGGCGAAGTTCGTTGTGGAAGCGATGAACTGGGGTGGTGAGCTCGTTCCTGCCAAGAGCTCGGATTACCCCAGTCCAGCCCAAAGGCCAGCTTACTCTGTGCTTGATAATTTCCCTATCGGGGAGACGATTGGCTTTCTGCTTCCCGACTGGAGGGAAGCCACGGAGAGATTCCTTAAAAGGCAGGGGCCGATTCGATGAAGATCCTTGTCACCGGCGGAGCGGGTTTCATTGGAAGCGAGTTCGTTAGACAGGGAGTAAAGAGGGGCTTCAGGCTCGTGGTCATCGACAAGCTCTCTTACGCCGGTGATTCGGAGAGGATTGAGGAAGTCGAAAGTAAGCTCAGGTTTTATCGGATGGACATCGCTAACAGAAAAGCCGTCCTCGAGGCCTTCAGGAAGCACAAACCGGATGTGGTCGTAAACTTCGCCGCCGAGACCCATGTGGACAGGAGCATCCTCGACCCGTCGCCATTTCTGAAGGCAAACATCAGCGGCACTTTCTCCCTGCTTGAGGCAGCAAGGCAGTCGAATAACCTCAGGAAATTCATTCATGTCTCGACGGACGAGGTCTATGGGGAGATAGAGAAGGGCCGGTTCACCGAAGAGAGCCCACTGAATCCCAATTCCCCTTACTCCGCTTCGAAGGCATCGGCGGATATGATTGTAAGGTCCTATCAGAGGACTTACAATCTGCCGGCGCTCGTAGTGCGCCCCTCTAACAATTACGGCCCTTGGCAATATCCCGAAAAACTGATTCCCATAGCGATAATAAGGGCCCTCAACAACGAGCCCGTTCCTGTGTACGGCAAGGGGCTGAACGTAAGGGAGTGGCTCTACGTGGAGGACTGCGTCGAGGCCGTCTTTGCCCTGGTCGAGAAGGGCCGTGCAGGGGAGGCGTACAACGTCGGGAGCGGCCACGAAAAGACAAACATAGAGGTGGTCAGGACAATACTCGAGCTCCTCGGAAAGCCAGAAAGCCTGATAAGCTTCGTCAAAGACAGGCCGGGGCATGACCTGAGATATTCCCTCGACCCGAAGAAGATAAAGAAAGAAACGGGCTGGCAAGCTAAAACGGATTTCCGGACTGGCGTTGAAAAGACCATAGAGTGGTATCTCGCCCACAAGGACTGGCTCTTCAGGAAGGCGAGGCTCCTAAAGACTTATTGGACGAGAGTGTACGTTGCCGGGTCAAAGTGAAGCTGAGACGATGCCTAAGGCATCTGCGCGGCGGAGATAGACAGGAACTGGAAACATTGGTGGCCCCTGGAATTAGGACGGCCGTATGAATTTGACCGATGGAGGGTTCACGGATGAGCAAGAGGAGGAGGTGTTCGGGCGGGTTCAAGGCCAAAATGGCCCTTGGGGCCGCCCGATAGGGGGAGGGAATTCCCCCTGTCTTTACGGGTGTCCACTACGGTCTTTTCTTGAAATCCGGAGAAAACCCTTCTATTTTATTAAGATTTCATAATGTAATTTTTTATTATTTTGCAACTTCGAGCGGCGCAGGGAAAATCCCGTCTCCCGAGTATCCATGCCCAAGATTCCGAGGGGAAGAGCAAGGTGGCCGCACCTCATGCAGGAGAACCTCGCACCAGCGATGCAGGTGCTTGAAGAGGGATCTCACAGTTTCGTCATAGTAGGAAAAAAGAAAAGGGGCTGCATCTGCTGCAACCCCTTGATTTCATTGGCGTCCCCAAGGGGATTTGAACCCCTGCCGCCGCCTTGAAAGGGCGGTGTCCTAAGCCAGGCTAGACGATGGGGACTTTAATTGGTGAGCCGCGAAGGATTCGAACCTTCGACCCACGCCTTAAAAGGGCGTTGCTCTACCAACTGAGCTAGCGGCCCATCCTGTAACCTATTACTTTACCCGTAAAAACCCTTTGATGTCAACGGACGAGCGGCCTTGCGGACAGGGTGGGCGGCAGGCTCGGCGGGAGCGCTGGGTCAGGCCCCTTTCGAGCGCATATGGGCGAGTAGGCCCCCCTTCTCCACAAGCTCCGCCTCCCGCTCGTTGAGGTTGGACTCCACCTCGAAGGCGTAGCCCTTCGTCAGGTTATCCACGGCGCACGAACCGCCCTGGAGGCAGCCCCGGAGGTCCTTGATGCGGAGCCGGTCGCCCTGCCCGATGCGGTCGAGGTCGGCCTTGTCCCTGAAGACAAGGGGGAGGACACCGAAGTTGATGAGGTTCGAGCGGTGAATCCGGGCGAAGCTCTTGGCTATGACGGCCTGAAGCCCCAGGTGCATGGGCGCTATGGCCGCGTGCTCCCTGGAGGACCCCTGGCCGTAGTTCTCGCCGCCCACTACGATGAAGCCGCCGGTTGCCGCCCTCGCCCTGGAGCTGAACTCCGGGTCCACGCCGTGGAAGACATAATCCGAGATGGCCGGGATATTCGACCTCAGGGGCAGTATCTTGGAGCCGGCGGGCATGATGTCGTCCGTGGTGATGTTGTCCCCCAGGGCGAGCAGCACCGGGGCCTCGATATCGCGCCCCGGAGGGGCCTTGATGGAGACCTCCTTTATATTAGGTCCCTTGACGATCTCCACCCCGGAGCGGTCCTTTGGCGGGGGAACGAGCATGTTGTCGTTCGTGAGATAGGTGTCGGGCTCGCCGAACTCCTCCACGGTGACGTCCGTTTCCATGGGGTCCACGAACTCCCCCCTCACGGCAAACAACGCGCACAGAAGCGGGTTCATCAAATAGACTTGGGCGTTCTTGTTCCCGCTCCTTCCCAGGAAGTTGCGGTTATAGGAGCGCACCGATACATGGCCGGTGCCCGGCGTTCCGCCCATGCCTATGCAGGGGCCGCAGGATGACTCGAGCATCCTCGCCCCGGCGGCCACCATTTCGGCGGCATAGCCGTCGCGGGAGAGCATTTCGTAGACGTTCTTCGAACCCGGGTTCACAAGCAGGCTCACGCCGGGGGCCACGCACCTCCCCTTGAGCACCGAAGCCACCTGCCGCATTGTCTGATATGAGGAGTTCGTGCAGCTTCCGATGCAGGCCTGGTTTATCTTCGTGCCAGCCAATTCCCTGACCGGGACAACGTTGTCAGGGCTGTGGGGCCTGGCGGTCAGGGGCTCGATTTTCGAAAGGTCGAGCTCCACGGTCTCGGAGTATTCCGCGTCGGCGTCGGCCACGAGCTCCGTCCAGTCCCGCTCCCTTCCCTGGGCTTTAAGGTAATGGAGGGTCTTTTCGTCGCTTGGGAATATGGAGGTCGTGGCCCCGAGCTCGGCCCCCATGTTGGTGATGGTGGCCCTCTCCGTCACGGTGAGGTCGTCCACGCCGGGGCCTCCGTACTCCATGATCCTGCCCACTCCCCCCTTGACCGTAAGCCTCCTGAGGAGTTCGAGTATCACGTCCATAGAGGTGACCCAGGGCCTCCTGAGCTTCCCCTCGAGCCTCACCAGCACGACCTCGGGCATCTTCAGCTCAAACGGCGCCCCGGCCATGACGGTGGCCGCGTCGAGCCCTCCCACGCCTATGGCTATCATGCCGATGCCCCCGCCGGTGGGAGTGTGGCTGTCGGTGCCGAGGGCCACCTTGCCGGGGGCGGAAAACCGCTCGAGGTGGACCTGGTGGGATATGCCATTTCCGGGCCTCGAGAACGAGGCCCCGAACTTCGCCGCCGCGCTTTCGAGGAAGGCGTGGTCGTCGGCGTTCATGAAGTCCGACTGGAGCATGTTGTGGTCCACGTACGAGACGGCGAGGGGGACCTTTACCTCCGGAACGCCGATGGCCTCGAACTGCAGCCAGGCCATCGTGCCCGTGGCATCCTGGGTGTAGACGTGGTCCACTTTGAGGCCCATGGGGCTCCCGGCCCTGGTGTCGCCGTAAGCCCGGTGGGCCTCGAAAATCTTCTGGACGATGTTGTGCCCCATATCGAAAAGC
>JASFVA010000032.1:0-10196 GCA_050050055.1 Nitrospirota bacterium | reverse complement strand
CCTCCCCCTATTTCAAGGCCCAGCCCGGAAGCACCCACGGGTACGACGTGGTCGACCAGAACTCCCTCAACCCCGAGGTCGGCACTTACGAAGACTTCCAGGGGATGGCCCGGGAGCTCAGGGACCGGGGCATGGGCCACATAGCCGACATAGTCCCCAACCACATGAGCATAGTGGGGAGCGGAAACGCCTGGTGGAGCGACGTCCTCGAAAACGGCCCGAGCTCACCCCACGCCGCCTTCTTCGACATCGACTGGAAGCCCGTGAAGGAAGAGCTCGAGGACAGGGTCATCCTTCCCATCCTCGGGGGACAGTACGGGGACGTGCTGGAGAGGCAGGAGATCCGCCTGGTCTTCGAGGGCGGGGCCTTCTACGTAAACTACTGGGAGCACAGGCTTCCTGTGGACCCCTCCACCTACGACATGGTGCTCGCCTACCGCATAGAGGAGCTCGAAGAGGCCCTGGGCTCCGAAAACCCCTCCTACCGGGAGCTCCTGAGCATCATCACCTCCCTGAGGAACCTGCCGCACCGCATCGATCAGGACCCCGACAGGGTGACCGAGCGGCTCAGGGAGAAGGATATCGCAAAAAAGAGGCTCAACGACCTCTACGGGACTTCGCCGGAGTTCAGGTCGTTCCTCGACGAAAACGTCGCCGCCTTCAACGGCGACCCGGAGAACCCCGACAGCTTCGACCTCCTCGACAGGCTCCTGTCGGCGCAGGTATACAGGCTCGCCTTCTGGCGCGTGGCCACGGAGGAGATAAACTACCGGAGGTTCTTCGACATAAACGACCTCGGGGCCATCCGGATGGAAGACGAACATGTCTTCAGCGAGGCCCACCGGCTGGTCTTCGACCTCGTCAGGAGGGGGTTCGTCACCGGGTTCAGGGTGGACCACCCCGACGGCCTCTATAACCCCCCGGAGTACTTCAGGAGGCTCCAGGAGGGGGCCTTCACGGCCCTGTGCGCCGCCGAGCACGGCGAGGAAGGCGCGGCCCGGAGGTTCGCCGACCTCTACCGGGAGGCCCTGGCCAACGACCCCGGCGGGCCCCTGGACATGCCGTTTTACATCGTGGGCGAAAAGATACTCATGGAGAGCGAACGCCTTTCCACCGATTGGCCCATCTACGGGACCACGGGATACTCGTTCATGAACCTCACAAACGGCGTGCTCATAGACTCGGCCAGCGCCAAGGAGATGGAAAAGATCTACACGGGATTCACCCGGCAGACGCAGAAGTTCCCCGAGATATTCTACGGAAAGAAGAAGCTCATCATGAAGACCACGATGGCCAGCGAGATAAACGTGCTGGGCCACCGGCTCAACCGCATCTCGGAGCGGGACCGCCATTTCAGGGACTTCACCCTGAACAGCCTCATAAACGCCATCGTGGAGGTCATAGCCTTCTTCCCCGTTTACAGGACCTACATCTCCCCCGCCGGGATAAACGAAAGCGACAGGCGGTACATAGAGGCCGCGATATCGAAGGCCAAGAGGAGGAGCCTCGAAATCAACCCCGCCGTGTACGATTTTCTCCGCGACGTGCTCCTCCTGAGCTACCCCAGGCGCAACGTGCCCGCCCTCAGGCGGGAATGCCTCGAGTTCACGATGAAGTTCCAGCAGCTGACGGGCCCCGTGATGGCCAAGGGCATAGAGGACACGGCCTTCTATAACTACAACCGCCTGATATCGGTCAACGAGGTGGGCGGAAACCCCGAGCGCCTGGGCGTGGCCGCCGAAGCCTTCCACGGCCAGAACATCGAAAGGCAGAAGGCCTGGCACCTCACGATGAAGGCCACCTCCACCCACGACTCGAAAAGAAGCGAGGACGCCAGGGCGAGGATAAACGTCATATCGGAACTGGCCCCGGAGTGGAGGCGGTGCGTCATCCGGTGGGCGGGGATGAACAAGAAGTTCAAGGGCAGGAGCGAGGGCCGGCCCGTGCCCGACCGCAACGAGGAATACCTCCTCTACCAGACCATAATGGGAGTGTGGCCCATCGGCGAGACGGCCGGGGAAGATTTCGGGGATTTCATAGAGAGGATTAAGCAATACATGGTAAAGGCCCTCAGGGAGGCCAAGACCAACTCGAGCTGGCTGAACCCCGACTCCGAATACGAGGACGCGGTCACGGGCTTCGTGGAAAAGGCCCTTCGCCACGAACCCTTTGTCGAGGACGTCAAGCCGTTCCTGCGGAAGGTGGAACACTACGGCATGTTCAACTCCCTTTCCCAGCTGCTTCTGAAGATAACCTCCCCCGGCGTGCCCGACTTCTACCAGGGCACCGAGCTCTGGACGCTCGCCCTCGTGGACCCCGACAACAGAAGGCCCGTGGACTACGGCCTGCGAATGAGGCTTCTGGAAGAACTGAAGGCGCGCGAGTCCTCCACCGACAGGGCCTCCCTGGCCGGCGAGCTCCTGGACTCAAAAGGCGACGGCAGGATAAAGCTCTACGTCACATACAGGGGGCTGAACTTCAGGCGCGAAAACAGGGCGCTCATGGAAAGAGGCGCGTACATGCCCCTTCATACTTCTGGGAGTCACGCCGACGGGGTGATAGCATACAGCCAGTTCACCGAAGACGCCTCGGCCATAACCGTCGTCCCCCGGCTTGCGAGCAAGGTCTGCGGCCTCGACGGGGCGCCCGTGGGAGATGCCTGGGGAGATACCCTGGTTCACATCCCCGCCGAGGCGGCCGCGGGAAGATACAGGAACGTTTTCACCGACGAGGCCGTAGCGGTCTCGGACCACAATGGGGCGCGGGCCATCAGGATGCGCGATGCTCTCTCGGTTTCTCCCGTGGCGCTTCTGGTGAAGGAGGCATGATGCGCAAGGCGGCTCTGCTGCTCGCAGCCATGTGCCTGGCCGTCGCCCTTTCCGGCTGCACGCCGAAAGAGGGTCCCGGCAAAGGGACGACCATAGTGTTCAAGCACGGAAAGATAGCCGGAGACCCGGCCCGCCTCCGGGCGCTCCTGGACGAGTTCGAGCGCCTAAACCCCGGCATAAGTGTAAAGGACGAGTCCCTTCCCGCCTCCACGGACGAGCAGCACCAGTTCTACGTCATAAACCTCGGCGGCGGAAGCCCCGAGTTCGACGTCCTGAGCATGGACGTCATCTGGGTGCCCGAGTTCGCCCGGGCGGGGTGGCTCAGGGACCTCAGCCGCCTGGTCCCGGAGGCCGGGAGGGGCGACTTCTTCCCGGGCCCCATCGAGGCCGTAACCTATGATGGGAAGCTCTGGGCCGTGCCCTGGTACATAGACGCCGGCGTGCTCTACTTCCGCAAGGACCTCCTCGAAAAATACGGCTTCGCCCCGCCCCGGACGTGGGACGAGCTGGTCGGGATATCGAAGGCCGTGATGGAAGGGGAACCCGGCCTCTACGGCTTCATCTGGCAGGGCAAGCAGTACGAAGGCCTCGTCTGCAACGCCCTGGAGTTCCTCTGGTCCAACGGGGGCAGGGTCGTCGAAGACGGGAAGCCCGTCCTCACCCGGCGGGAAAACGTCGAGGCCCTCCGTTTCATGCGCGACCTCATAGAAAAATACGAGGTAACTCCCGAACTTGTCACCACCTCGATAGAGGAGCCCACGAGGCACATCTTCGGAAACGGCGACGCCCTGTTTCTCAGGAACTGGCCTTACGCCTGGAACATCTTCGATGCCGAGGGCTCGGCGGTGAAGGGAAAGGTGGGGGTCTCAGTTTTGCCGAAATTCGAAGGGGGCGAGCACGCCGCGACCCTCGGGGGCTGGCAGCTCGGCGTGAACCGCTATTCAAGAAATCCCGAGGCTGCCGAGAAGCTCGTCGAATTCCTGACTTCTCCGGAGGCCCAGAAGACCCTGGCCCTTACCGTGGGTTACAAGCCCACCCGGAAGTCCCTCTACTCCGACGAGGAGCTCAGGGCCCGGCAGCCCTTCGTCGCCGGCCTCTACGACGTCTTCATGCACGCCAGGCCGCGGCCCGTCTCCCCCTACTACATGATGATGACCCAGGCGATGCAGCCCGCCTTCAGCGCCGCCATAGCCGGGATAAGGACGCCCGAGGAGGCCCTGGCGGAGGCGCAGCGCGAGTTCGAGCGCATCGGGGAGCTCTCCGAATAAGTCTCGCCTGATAAGTGCCGCCGGCGTTGGAATCCATCGATTTCTCTCTCGCGCTCCTTCGCCAACCACGCGCTTTTCCTTATCTTGGGCCGGGCTGAAGTTTTTTTACACAACCCTTATAATAGTGTGTTGGAATCCTCCGGCGGTATGGAAAAAGATAGATGAAAAAAGAGGGATCGGCAAGGTTCGTGGCGCCTTCTCTGGCGCTCATGTGCCTTGTGACCGTTTACCCCGTCTTTTATGTCCTCTGGCTCAGCCTGAACAAGAAGCACCTTATCTTCGGTGAACGGGAGTTCGTGGGCCTCGGCAATTTCGCCTTCCTCGCCCGGGACGCCAGGTTCTGGAACGCCCTGGGAAACACCGCGTATTTCACCGCGGCCTCCGTCGCCCTCGAGCTCGCCCTGGGGCTTGCAATAGCCCTTCTCATGGACAGGGCCTTCAGGCTCAAGGGGTTCATGAGGGCCCTGGTGCTCGTGCCCTGGGCCGTTCCCACTGTGGTCTCTGCCCGCATGTGGGAGTGGATGTACAACACCGACTTCGGCATACTGAACTACGCCCTGGGGGCCAAGGTGAACTGGCTCGGCAGCACCTTCTGGGCCTTGAACGCCGCCGTGCTCATGGACGTCTGGAAGACGACCCCCTTCGTGGCCATAATACTAATGGCGGGCCTCCAGACCATCCCCCGCGAGCTCTACCAGGCGGCCCGGGTGGACGGAGCCGGGCCCTGGGCCGTCTTCCGTAACGTCACCCTGCCCCTCCTTAAGCCCGTCATCCTCGTGGTGCTGATATTCAGGACCCTGGACGCCTTCAGGATCTTCGACGCCATATACGTCCTCACCGGGGGCGGGCCCGCCCAGAGCACCGAGACCCTCTCGATATACGCCTACAAGGTCCTCTTCCAGACCCTGCAGTTCGGGCGGGGCTCGGCCATCGCCGTGGCGGTCTTCGTCTCGGTGGCGGCCATAAGCGTTTTCTACATGAAGCTCCTCATGAGGAGGACGGCCTGGTGAGGCGCAGGGTCCTCGAGGAGTCAATCCTCTTCATAAGCGTGGCGAAGTGGTTCTTCCTGGCCAGCGTGGTGGGGGCCGTGGTCGGATTTTCCACCGCCATATTCCTGAAGACCCTCTCCTGGGCCTCCGAAGCGGCGGGAGGCTTCGGGTACTATTTCCTCCTCCTTCCGGTGGCGATGTTCCTAAGCGCCCTCATAGTGAAATACCTCGCCCCCGAGGCCGAGGGGCACGGCACGGAGAAGATAATCGACGCCGTCCACAGACGGAAGGCGAACATCAATCCCGCCGTGGTTCCCGTGAAGCTCCTGGCCACCGTAATCACCATTGCCCTCGGGGGCTCGGCGGGCAAGGAAGGCCCCTGCGCGCAGATAGGGGCCGGCATTTCCTCCACCATAGCCCGCCTCCTTAGCTTCGACGAGCGCGACCGCAAGAAACTCGTCATCTGCGGGATAAGCGCGGGCTTCGCCACGGTCTTCGGCACTCCCATAGCCGGGGCGATATTCGGGGTGGAGGTGCTCTTCGTGGGCACGATACTCTACGACGTGCTCTTTCCCTCCTTCGTCGCCGGGATAGTGGGGTTCCAGGTCTCCAAGGCCCTGGGCATCGCGTATTTCTATAACCCCGTGGCCGCCGTGCCGGAGTTTTCGAGCTCCTTCTTCGTGACGGTGAGCCTCGCTGGGGTCTTCTTCGGCCTGTGCTCGTTCCTCCTCATCGAGACGATGAAATGGTCCGAGACCTTCGCAAAGAGCATGAAGATGTGGAAACCCCTGAAGGGGATAGTCGGCGGGTTTCCCCTGGCGCTCCTGGCCCTGGTCTTCGGCACGCGCTATATGGGCCTCGGCTTAGAGACGATAGAGACCGCCCTCCAGGGCGGCGGGGTTCACAGCTACGACTTCGTCATGAAGATAATCTTCACCTCCGTGACCCTGAGCTTCGGCGGAAGCGGCGGCATAGTGACGCCCATATTTTTCGTGGGCGCCACTTCGGGCAGCCTCTTCGGCAGCTTGATGGGCAACCCCGAACTGTTCGCGGCCATAGGCATGGTGGCCCTGCTCGCGGGGGCCGCCAACACCCCCATATCGGCAAGCATAATGGCGGCGGAGATGTTCGGCACCCAGGCCACGCCCTACGCGGCCCTGGCGTGCGTGATAAGCTTCCTGATGACCGGCCACAGGAGCGTCTACCCCTCGCAGGTGCTCGGCATGACGAAGTCCACCTCCATAGAGGCGCCCATGGGCGAGACCATGGAGGCCATACGATCCTCGGTGATAAAGCCCAGGGCCAAGAGCGTAACGGGCCACATCATAAAGGGCTTCAACCGGGCCAAGAGGATAACGAGAAGAAAACGCAGGATGGAATGAAAAGGGCAGGCTTCGTCATCCTCATGCTGCTGGTGGCCTTCTTTTGCACCGGGCCCGTCCTCTGGCAGTTGGTCACCTCGCTGAAGCCCGACCCCGAGATCACCAGGCTTCCGCCGGTCCTTCCGAGCCGCTTCACGCTCTCTCACTACGCGGCCATATTCACCGGCCGCCCTTTTCTCAGGATCATTCTAAACAGCGCCGTGGTCGCCGGTGCGACGACGGTGCTGGGCGTTTCCCTGGGCTCTTTCGCCGCCTACGCCCTGGCCAAGCTCAGGGTAAGGTATGCGGGCCTCATCCTGGGCTTCGTGCTTTCGGTCTCCATGTTCCCGCCCATCGCGACTGTGAGCCCGCTCTACCTGATAATACGGGCCCTGGGGCTCAGGGACACCTGGTGGGCCCTCATAATCACCTACACAACCTTTTCCCTCCCCCTTTCCATATGGATACTGACGAATTTCTTCCGGAGCATACCCGACGAGATATACCTGGCCTCCAGGGTCGACGGCTGCACCCCCTGGCAGAGCTTCAGGAGGGTGCTCTTCCCGCTGGCGGCGCCCGGGATATTCACGACGGCGCTCCTGGTGTTCATCTTCTCCTGGAACGAGTTTCTCTTCGCCCTCACCTTCACCTCCACCGCCGCCTCGCGCACCATCCCCGTGGCCATTGCCCTCTTCCCCGGCCTCCACGAGGTGCCCTGGGGCGACATAGCCGCGGCCTCCGTTGTGGTCATAAGCCCCCTCATAGTGCTGGTGTTCGCCTTCCAACGGAGGATCGTCGAGGGGCTCACGGCCGGAGCCGTAAAGGGCTGAGGGGTGTCTTCCGTCAGGTTCGATAAGGTCACCAAGAGCTTCGGCGGGGTGGAGGCGGTGAAGTCCCTGGAGCTCGAGATAAGGGACGGGGAGTTCTTCACCTTCGTGGGCCCCAGCGGCTGCGGCAAGTCCACGGTGCTAAACATGGTCGCTGGCCTGGAGCCCGCCACGGGGGGCACCATCTATTTCGACTCCCAAGCCGTAAACGAGCTGAGCCCCAGGGAGCGCGACGTGGCCATGGTATTCCAGAGCTACGCCCTCTACCCTCACATGACCGTCTACGAAAACCTCGCCTTCCCGCTCAGGATGAAAAAGCGCCCGGGGGAGGAGATCCACTCCGAGGTCGGGCGGGTGGCCTCCTTCCTGGGGCTCGAGGAACTCCTGTCCAGGCGCCCCAGGGAGCTTTCGGGCGGACAGCGCCAGAGGGTCGCCCTCGGGAGGGCGATAATAAGGAAGCCCCGGGTCTTCCTCCTGGACGAGCCCCTTTCGAACCTCGACGCCCGCCTGCGGGTGGAGATGAGGGCGGAGCTGAAGAGGCTCCACAGGCGGCTCGGCATAACCACGGTCTACGTGACCCACGACCAGGCCGAGGCCATGAGCCTCTCCGAAAGGATAGCGGTCCTCAGGGACGGGGAGATACAGCAGTGCGACGCGCCGGGCACGGTGTACTCCCGCCCGCGAAACACCTTTGTGGCCGGGTTCATCGGGAGCCCCTCGATGAACTTCTTCGAGGCCGCCGTGAAAGGCAGAGAACCCCTGCGGCTGGAGGTAAACGGCGCGGAGTTCTCCCCGCCGACGGAAAGGCCCGTGGGGGCCGGCGCCGTCCTGGCGGGAATAAGGCCCGAGGACGTGACGGCGACGAAGGGACGGAAGACGCCCCTCGGGGCTTCCGTGGACCTCATAGAGGTGGAAGGCCCCGTGACCTGGGTGGACCTCGAATGGGGAGGCGTCCGCCTGAAGGCCAAGGCCGCGCCGGGCGAGGAACTCCACCCGGGAGACAGGGTCTGCCTCGAGCTTTCGGAGGCGAGCATCCACGTCTTCGAAAGGGAAAGAGGCCTCAGGCTCTGACCCGCCCCTCCCCGGAACCCGCCGCGTCCGAAAAAGTTTTGCGGCCAATAAAAAAGCCCCCGCCCGGTGAAAGGCAGGGGCTTTCGCGAAAAGCGCGTCTTAGGTGCCCATCTCCCAGCTTGAGAGGTATTTTTTCTGCTCCGGGGTGAGCTTGTCAACCTTTATTCCCATCGCCTTCAGCTTGAGCCTCGCCACGTCGCGGTCTATCTTGGGCGGCACGCTGTATACGGTGGGCTCGAGCTTCTTGGCGTTCTTCACCATGTACTCGGCGCAGAGGGCCTGGTTTGCAAAGCTCATGTCCATGACCTGCGAGGGGTGCCCCTCGGCGCTGGCGAGGTTTATGAGCCTCCCCTCGCCCAGGAGATAGACCCTCCTGCCACCGGGGAGAGTATACTCCTCGACCATGTCCCTTATGTAGCGCTTCTTCTTCGCCATCTTCTTGAGGCCGGCGGTGTCTATCTCGACGTTGAAGTGCCCGGAGTTGGCCACCACGGCGCCGTCCTTCATCTTC
Source organism: Nitrospirota bacterium (assembly GCA_050050055.1). Taxonomy (GTDB): domain Bacteria; phylum Nitrospirota; class Thermodesulfovibrionia; order Thermodesulfovibrionales; family JdFR-86; genus JARRNG01. The sequence goes on along the minus strand of JASFVA010000032.1, from coordinate 1,341 downwards.
CTGAAGCACTTGGCCGATATGACGTTGATGTCCCCGGTGACGGTCACGAAGATGTCCCCGATGGCGCTGGCCTCCATTATCGGCAGCACCTCGAAGCCGTCCATGGTAGCCTCGAGCGCCCTGAGGGGGTCGACCTCGGTGACTATGACCCTGGCGCCGATGCCCTTGGCGTTCATGGCGAGGCCCCTTCCGCACCAGCCGTATCCGCAGACGACGAAGACGGAGCCGGCCATAAGCCTGTTGGTCGCCCTGAGGATGCCGTCTATCGTGGACTGGCCGGTGCCGTAGCGGTTGTCGAAGAGGTACTTGGTGTAGGCGTCGTTGACCGCCACGATGGGATACTTGAGGACGCCGTGTTCAGCCATGGCCCTCAGCCGGATGACCCCGGTGGTCGTCTCCTCGGTCCCGCCGATGACGCCATTCAGGAGATTCTTCTTCGAGGTGTGGAGAGTGGAGACGAGGTCCGCGCCGTCGTCCATGGTTACCTGGGGCTTGTGCGCCACGGCGCTGTTAATGTGCTTGTAGTAAGTCTTGTTGTCCTCCCCCTTTATAGAAAAAGTGGGGACGTTGAAGTACTTCACGCAGGCCGCGGCCACGTCGTCCTGGGTGCTCAGGGGGTTCGAGGCGCAGAGGGCGACGTCCGCCCCGCCGAGCTTGAGGGTCTCCATGAGGTTGGCCGTCTCGGTGGTCACGTGCAGGCAAGCCGAGAGCCTCACGCCCTTGAGGGGCTTTTCCTTCTTGAACCTTTTCTTTATCCCCTCCAGGACCGGCATGTCCATGGCGGCCCACTCGATCCTCAGCATCCCTTTCTTCGCGAGCTTCATGTCTTTTACGTCGTGTTTTACCATAAATTAAATTCCTTCCTTGAATTAATTCATTCCTTTTAAGTCTCTCTGTTTCTGCGCTAACTTAAAGTCCAGCCTGCTGCCTGAGGGTATCGGCCTTGTCGGCACTTTCCCACGTGAATTCGGGCTCTTTGCGGCCGAAATGGCCGTAAGCCGCGGTCTTCTGGAAGATGGGCCTTCTGAGGTTGAGGTGCTCTATCATTCCCGCCGGGGTAAGCGAGAAGTTATCCCTCACTATCGGCTCGAGCTTCGTCGAGTCGATCTTGCAGGTGCCGAAAGTGTCCACGAGGATGGACACGGGCTCGGGGACGCCGATTGCGTAGGCCAGCTGGACCTCGCACTTGCTTGCGATGCCGGCGGCCACGAGGTTCTTGGCGATGTAGCGGGCCATGTAGGCGCCCGAACGGTCCACCTTGGAGGGGTCCTTGCCCGAGAAGCAGCCGCCGCCGTGGCTTCCCACTCCGCCGTAGCTGTCCACTATTATTTTCCTCCCCGT
>JASFVA010000031.1:0-10265 GCA_050050055.1 Nitrospirota bacterium | reverse complement strand
GTGAGGACGGCCGGGCCCTTGCCGGCGGCCCTGAGCACGTTGGTCGCCCCGATGTTTCCGCTTCCGACCCTCCTGAGGTCCACGCCCTTCGCCCTGGCAAACACTATGCCGAAGGGAACGGAGCCCAGGAGATAGGAGCACGCTATTACCAGCGCCCCGGTCATTCGCCCGGGCCCGTGCTCTGCCTCCAGAAAAGCACCATGTACTGCACCCCAGAGGCTACGGCCAGCACTATCGATATCCAGAGGAGCACCGTGCCCAGGTCGAAGAGGTCCACGCCCAGCACCTCGCGCCACCCAACTATGAGGCAGACGATGGCGGCCATCTGGGTGGTCGTCTTCAGCTTCCCGCCCAGCTCGGCGGCTATCACTATGTCTTTCGAGAGGGCCACCACCCTGAGCCCCGTGACGATGAACTCCCGGGCGATTATTATCACCGCCGCCCAGATGGAGACCCGGGCCATGTCCACCAGGAGTATGAGGGCCGCTATCACCAGTATCTTGTCCGCTATGGGGTCCATGATGATGCCGAACTTGGTTATCTGGCCCGAGCGCCTCGCCAGGTAGCCGTCCAGGGTGTCGGTGAGGGCGGCCACCAGGAATATGAGCAGCCCCAGCAGGTTGTTCCAGGGGGTCACGTAAAGGAACACCGGTATGAGCACTATCCTGCTGAGGGTGAGTATGGTCGGAAGGTTCAGCCTAAGAGTGGTACCGCTCGGTGACTCCATCCCAATGCCCCCCGGCCTTGAGGATGAGGTCGGTTATCTCCCTTACCGCCCCTCTTCCCCCGGGCCTCTCGGTTACGTACATCGCCGCTTCCTTGACGTATTCCTCCGCGTCCGCCACGGCGGCGGAGAACCCCGCCCTCCGCATCACGGGGACGTCCACTATGTCGTCGCCCACGTAGGCCACCTCCTCTTCCCCGAGGCCCGTCTCCCTGAGGATGCTCTCGTAGGCCTCCACCTTGCGCTTGCTCCCCTGGTGCACGAGCCTTATGCCGAGCTCCGCGGCCCGCCTCTCGACCACCGCGGACTCCCGCCCCGTGACTATGGCCACCTCTATGCCGGCCCTCTGGAGGAGCTTGAGGCCGTGGCCGTCCCTGACGTGGAAGAACTTGAGCTCGTTCCCGTGGTTGTCCAGGACTATCCTGCCGTCCGTGAGCACGCCGTCGACGTCGACTATGAGGAGCCTCACTCGGCCCGCCGCGGCCTTCACGCGGTCGTCCATGTCACGCGATCCCTTCCCTCAGTATGTCGTGCAGGTGGATGATGCCCGCGGGCCTTCCCTGGGCGTCGGGTACGGGGAGGGAGGTGATGGAATGCTTCTCCATCACGGCCAGGGCCTTGGCCGCCAGCTCGCCCGCGGCGATGCTCTTGGGGGACCTGGTCATTATGGTCTCGGCGGTCTTCGAAAACAGGGCGCTTCCGTGCTCTTCTATCCCCCTCCTGAGGTCCCCGTCCGTCACCACCCCCAGGAGCTTCCCGTCGGAGTCCACTACGGTGGTTATCCCGAGCCTCTTCGAGGAGATTTCCATGACCGTCTGGGTCATGGGGGAGTCGGGGGACACGCGCGGCACCTCTTCGCCGGCGTGCATTAGCTCGCCCACCGTCACGAGGAGCTTCTTGCCGAGGCTCCCCCTGGGGTGGAAGGCCGCGAAGTCCTCCTCCTTGAGGCCCCTCATGAGCAGCAGGGCCACGGCCAGGGCGTCGCCCATGGCCAGGGCGGCCGTGGTGGAGGCCGTGGGCACTATGCCCATGGGGCATGCCTCCTCCTCCACCGAGACGTCGAGGCGGACGTCCGAGGCGCGCGCCAGCGTTGAGGCGGTGTTTCCCGTCAGGGCGAGGAGCTTGACGTTGAAGCGCTTCAGGTGCGGAAGGAGGGCCAGCAGCTCGTCCGTCTCCCCGCTGTTGGAGAGCGCCAGGACGACGTCATCCCCGGTGACCATGCCCAGGTCCCCGTGGCTCGCCTCGGCCGGGTGGAGGTAAAAGGCCGGTGTGCCCGTGGAGGCGAGGGTGGCCGCTATCTTCTTGCCGATGAGGCCCGACTTGCCCATGCCGCAGACGATGACCCGCCCCCCGCAGTCGTGGATGAGCCGGACGGCCTTTTCGAAATTGTCGTCGAGCCTCTCGGCGAGGCGCGCCACGGCCCTGGACTCGATGGCGAAGACCTTTTTTGCCTCGTCGAGGATGTTCATGAGCGTATCAACCCTCGCCGTCCCGGGCGAAGCGAAGCAGCCCCGCCTCCGAGGTTGCCTCGCCGGCCCTCCGGCCTCCCGCGACGGCATTTTTAGTGTTGCCGGACTCCCGGCTTATGCCTTGACCTCGTGTATCGCTTTTGCGGCTTTAAGCAGCCTCTCCACCTCGCCGAGCCTTATCATGTTGGGGCCGTCGCACAGGGCGGCCTCGGGCTCGGGGTGGACCTCCATGAAAAGGGCGTCCACGCCCGCGGCGGCTGCGGCCCTCATCATGGGCCCGGCGAATTCCCGCTGCCCCCCGGTGGAGCTTCCCATCCCGCCGGGAAGCTGGAGGCTGTGGGTGACGTCGAAGACCACGGGGTAGCCGTAGGCCCGCATGAGGGGAAGCCCCCGGAAGTCCACCACCAGGTTGTTGTAGCCGAAGGAGGTGCCCCTTTCGGTGACCAGGATGTCCTCGGTGCCCGCGCTCTTTAGCTTTTCTATCACGTACCGCATGTCCCAGGGCGCCAGGAACTGCCCCTTCTTGACGTTCACCGGCTTGCCGCTCCGCGCCGCCGCCGTGAGGATGTCCGTCTGGCGGCACAGGAAGGCCGGCACCTGCAGGGCGTCCAGGACCTCGGCGGCGGCCTTGGCCTCGACCACGGAGTGCACGTCGCTCATCACGGGGACCCCCAGGGAGCTTCTTATGTCTTCGAGGACCCGGAGGCCCTTTTCCATGCCCGGCCCCCGGAAGGAGGATATGGAGGTCCTGTTGGCCTTGTCGTAGGAGCTTTTGAATACGAAGCCCAGGCCCAGGCGCCCGCATATCTCCTTTAGGCGCGAGGCGGCCTCCCTGGTTATGTCCTCGCTCTCTATCACGCAGGGCCCCGCGATTATAAGAAGGGGACTGCTGCCGCCGCCCGCCGAGGCGGCGCCTCCTATCCTCACCTCCCGCGTCACTTCCCGCTTGCCTCCTCCACGGGGCGGGCCTCCATCTTGGTCTCCTCGTAGGGAAAGAGGGCCCGCTTTTCCCTGAGCGCGGCCCCTATGAACTCCCTGAAGAGCGGGTGGGGCCTTACGGGCCTGGACTTGAACTCGGGATGGAACTGGCAGCCCAGGAACCAGGGGTGGTCGCCGAGCTCCACCATCTCCACGAGCTCGCCGTCGGGGCTGGCGCCGCTGAGGACCATGCCGTGGGAGGCGAGGACGTCGCGGTAGGCGTTGTTGAACTCGTAGCGGTGCCTGTGGCGCTCGGATATGTCCTTTTCACCGTAGGCCTCGAAGGCCTTGGTGCTCTCCTTCAGGGTGCACGGGTACGCCCCCAGGCGCATGGTGCCTCCCATCTCGGACTTCTCGTCCCTCTTCTGCACCGCCTGGAGGCGGTAGTCGAACCACTCCGACATCAGGTATATGACCGGGTCGGGGGTCTCCCTCTCGAACTCGGTGGAGTTGGCCCCCTCGAGCCCGCAGACGTGGCGGGCGAACTCTATGACCGCGCACTGCATGCCCAGGCATATGCCGAAAAAGGGTATCTTCTTTTCCCGGGCGTAGCGGATGGCCTTTATCTTCCCCTCTATCCCCCTGACGCCGAATCCCCCGGGGACCAGCACGCCGTCGGTCTCGGCCAGGTGCTTTTCGGGGCCCTCGGCGTCCACCAGCTCGGAGTCCACCCATATGATGTTGACCCTCGAGTCGTTGGCTATGCCGCCGTGTATGAGGGCCTCGATGAGGCTCTTGTAGGAGTCCCTGAGGTCCACGTACTTGCCCACGATGGAGATGCTCACCTCGTGGCCGGGCTCCCTGAGCCTCGCGGTTATGTCCTTCCATACTCCCAGGTCCGGCTCGCCCTGGCGGAGCTCGAGTTTTTGGCTTATGAGGGCGGCCAGCCCCTCGGAGTTGAGCTGCTCGGGCACCTCGTAGATGCTCGAGACGTCGATGGCGGATATCACGGCGCCGGAGTCGACGTTGCAGTGGAGGGCGATTTTCTTCTTCATCCCCTCGGGTATGGGCCTGTCGGTGCGGCACAGGAGGACGTCGGGCTGTATGCCTATCGCGCGGAGCTCCTTCACGCTGTGCTGGGTGGGCTTGGTCTTGAGCTCCCCGGCCGTGGCGATGTAGGGCACCAGGGTCAGGTGCATGTAAAGGACGTTCTCCCTCCCGAAGTCGTAGCGCATCTGGCGGATGGCCTCGAGGAAGGGCAGGCTCTCGATGTCGCCCACCGTGCCGCCTATCTCCACGATGAGGACGTCGTTGTCGCGGATGGCGCTCTGGATGGACTCCTTTATCTCGTCGGTGACGTGGGGGATTATCTGCACGGTGTCGCCCAGGTAGTCGCCCCGGCGCTCCTTGCTTATGACGTTATGGTATATCTTGCCGGTGGTGTAGTTGTTGACCTGGGCGGTCCTGGTGCTGATGAAGCGCTCGTAGTGCCCCAGGTCCAGGTCGGTCTCAGCCCCGTCGTCGGTGACGAAGACCTCGCCGTGCTGGAAGGGGCTCAGGGTGCCGGGGTCCACGTTTATGTAGGGGTCGAGCTTCTGTATGGAGGCCTTGAGCCCCTTGGCCTCCAGGAGGGCGCCCGTGGCCGCCGCGGCTATGCCCTTCCCGAGGGCCGAGAGCACCCCGCCGGTGACGAAGATCAGCTTAGCCACTTTTCCACCCTCTCCAGATCCTCGGGGGTGTCCACACCCAGGGTCTCGAACTCGGTAATGCCCACCTTTATCCTCATGCCGTTTTCGAGGGCCCTGAGCTGCTCGAGCCCCTCGGTGCGCTCGAGCACCGTGGGCTCCAGCGAGGTAAGCCTCATGAGGGCCTCCTTCCTGTAGCCGTATATCCCCACGTGCTGGAAGACCGGCCCCAGGTGCCTCCGGAAGGGTATCGGCGACCGCGAAAAATACATCGCGAAGCCGTCCCTGTTTAAGACGACCTTCACCACGTTGGGGTTTTCTATCTCCGAGGGGTTTTCGGCCGGCCTGGCCAGGGTGCCCAGTGAAGCCCTTTCGTCGCCGAGGAGCTCGATTACGGCGTCGATCATGTCTGCTCTGATGAGGGGCTCGTCGCCTTGGACATTGACAATTATATCATAATCGAGCCGGGCGGCCGCCTCGGCCACCCTGTCGGTGCCCGAGGAGTGCTCGGGGGAGGTCATCACCGCTTTGCCCCCGAAGGACTCCACGGCCCTGAGGATATCGTGGCTGTCGGTGGCCACCAGGACCTCCGAGGCCAGGCGCGAGCCCAGCGACCTCTCGTGCACGTGCTGGATGAGGGGCCTGCCCCTGAGGGGGGCGAGGGCCTTTCCCGGGAAGCGGGTCGAATCGTAGCGGGCCGGTATGACGACTGCGGCGGACACCGGTTATTATAAAACAAACGCCGGCGATAATAAACGGACAATAATGTCTTTTCCGCGACAGGGACCGGGCCCCCGACAGCTTTACACGGCACAGCGAATGCTATTATAATAAAATTTAATGAAAACGAAGGCATTTATCGGCGCGGCGCTTCTCCTTTCGGGTTTTGTCCTGGGGGCGCTGGCCCTGCAGTTCTTGCCCGCCAAGCCGCAGTACCAGCCTCCGCCCCAGCGGGTCGTGGTGCCGCGGGCAGCGGGGGAGGTGATAGAGGCCAGCAAGGCCTTCTCGCAGGTGGTGAACTCCGTCTCCCCGGCGGTGGTCAACATCTCCACGGTCAAGCTGGTCGCCAGAAGCAGGAGCGGCTTCAAGGACGACCCCTTCTACGACTTCTTCAACGATTTCTTCAACCCCTTCTACGACTACGGCCTCGACAGGGACTGGAAGGAGCAGAGCCTCGGCTCCGGCGTGCTGGTGTCGGGCGACGGCTACATAATCACGAACAACCACGTGGTCTCGAACGCCGAGAAGATAAGGGTAACCCTCTACGACAAGCGTGTCTTCAGCGGCAGGGTCATAGGGGCGGACCCCAAGACCGACATCGCCGTGGTCAAGATATCGGCCGGCGGCCTGCCCGTCATTCCCTGGGGCGATTCGGACCGGCTGCAGGTGGGCGAGTTCGTCCTGGCCATCGGCAACCCCTTCGGCCTCAGCCACACGGTGACTATGGGGATAATCAGCGCCGTGGGCAGGGCCAACGTGGGGATAGCCGACTACGAGGACTTCATCCAGACCGACGCGGCCATCAACCCCGGGAACTCCGGGGGGCCGCTGGTGGGCATCGACGGCGACCTCATAGGGATAAACACGGCCATATTCTCTCAGAGCGGGGGCTACCAGGGCATCGGCTTCGCCGTGCCGGCGAACATGGCCCGCTCGATCATGGACCAGCTCATCAGGGAGGGAAAGGTCGTAAGGGGCTGGCTCGGCGTGACGGTGCAGGAGCTCACCCCCGAGATCGCGAGGAAGTTCGGCCACGGCAACGTCACCGGGGCGCTCGTGGGCGAGGCCCTGGAGGGCAGCCCCGCAGACCGCGGGGGGCTCAGGAGCGGGGACATCATATTCAAGTACGACGGGGAGGATGTGGGCGGCCCCGCGGAGCTCAAGAACATGGTGGCCAAGAGCCCGCCGGGGGACGAGGTGCCCCTCGGGGTACTTCGCGACCGCAAGCGGCTGAGGATCACCGTCACCATAGGCGAGCGGCCCGGCGGGGACGAGAGGCCCCGGGCGAGGCCCGCCTCGGAGACGGAAGGAAACGTGTTTTCGGGGCTTAACGTGATAACCCTGACCCCCGACATAGCGCGGCAGCTCGACCTCGACGGAGACGAGGCGGGCGTGGTCGCCGTGGGCGTGAGGGTCGGCTCCCCGGCCGAGGAGGCCGGGCTCAAAAGAGGAGACTTGATCCAGGCGATAGACAGGATGCCCGTAAAGGACGCGGAGGACTTCGAACGCATCGCGGCGGGCATCCGCGCCGAAGAGACGGTCCTGATGTTCCTGAACCGAGGGGGAAGGAAGTTCTACATTACTATCCAGGCGGGCGGATGACCGCCCGAGTATTCATCCCTGATTATTCCGGTGTTTTATTGGGAGGTGTCTCATGTTGATCATTCTTAGGGCTGCAATCATCGCGGTCTTCGCCGTGGCCGGCTTCTTTCTCGGCGGGGCGTACGCGACGCCCGCCCAGGGCGGGCTCCTGGGGCTCGCCGCGGGCCTCCTGGCCGTGGCGGTGGAGCTTATTCTGGAGAGGCTTTCGCTGGGCTCGATAATAGGCGGGGTGGCCGGCCTGGCGCTGGGCCTCGTGGGGGCCAGCCTGCTCTGGATGCCCTTCAGGGGGCTCGTGCCCGAGCCCACGGCGATTCCGTTTATTTTGGCCGCCCTCCTGGGCTACGGGGGGCTGCTGCTGGGGATCAAGAAGGGCGGGGCCTTCAGCCTGGAGGCCCTCGTGAAGGCCGTCAAGGGCGAGGAGGGCACCGAGGCGAACAAGAAGCTCCTCGACACGAGCGTGATAATCGACGGCCGCATCGCCGACGTCTGCGAGACCGGCTTTATCGAGGGCACTTTCATAATCCCCCAGTTCATACTCCAGGAGCTCCAGCACATAGCCGACTCGCCCGACTCCCTAAAGAGGGCCAGGGGCCGGAGGGGCCTGGACATCCTCCACAGGATACAGAAGATGGCCAACCTCAACGTCAAGATAGTCGAGCAGGACTTCCCCAAGATCAAGGAAGTGGACTCCAAGCTCGTGGCCCTGGCGAAGAACCTGGGCGCCAAGATAATCACCAACGACTTCAACCTCAACAAGGTGGCCGAGCTCCAGGGCGTGCCGGTCCTGAACGTCAACGAGCTGGCCAACGCCATAAAGCCCGTGGTGCTCCCCGGCGAGACCCTTAAGGCCTTCATCATCAAGGAGGGCAAGGAGCATAACCAGGGCGTGGCCTACCTCGACGACGGCACCATGGTGGTCGTAGACAACGGCCGCAAGCTCATCGGCAAGAACGTGGCGGTCACCGTCACCAGCGTGCTTCAGACCACGGCGGGCCGCATGATCTTCGCCAAGACCAAGGACGAGTACGAAAAAGAAGACGTGAAGGTCGGTAAATAGCCAATGTCCGGCAGGGTCGTGGCCGTGGTGCCCGCGGCTGGCGCGGGCGTGAGGTTCGGGGCCAGCAAGACCTTCGTCCGGCTCCTGGGCAGGCCGGTGCTCGCCTGGACCCTGGCCGCCCTGGCCGCCTCGGAAGAGGTCTCGGAGATAATCCCCGTGCTCAAGGAAGAGGACCTGGAGGCCTGCCTCGCCCTCGTGGAGGAGCACGGCATCCCCAAGGTCAGGAGGGTGGCCCCCGGCGGCGTGGAGCGCCAGGACTCGGTTCTCAGTGGCCTGAGGCTCGTGGAGGACGAGGACTCCGTGGTCCTGATCCACGACGGCGTGCGCCCCCTGGTGGACGCCGCCCTCGTCGCAAACGTCCTCAAGGGGCTCGAGGGGTTCGACGGCTCCGTCTGCGCCGTCGCCCCCAAGGAGACCATAAAGGAGCTCGGCCAGGACGGCACCGCGCGCTCCACCCCGCCCAGGGAGCTCCTCGTGGCCGTCCAGACGCCCCAGGCCTTCGGGTTCGGGACCTTGATGGAGGCCTACAGGAAGGCCGGGGCCGAGGGCTTCCGCTCCACCGACGACTCGGCCCTCGTGGAGAGGGCGGGGGGAAGGGTAAACGTGGTGGAGGGCTCCTACCGCAACATCAAGATAACCACGCCCGAGGACATGCTCGTGGCGGAGCTTTTCCTAAAAAACCCCGCCGGGGGGTGCGACGCCTGCTGCTGAGGGCTGTTGCCCTTATGCCTGGATTCCTATATATTAGCCTCAGGCAATGAGAATCGGCTTCGGATACGACTCGCACAGGTTCGTTGAGGGGAGGAAGCTAATCCTCGGCGGGGTGGAGATACCCCACGGGAAGGGGCTTCTCGGCCACTCCGACGGAGACGCCCTCACCCACGCCGTGATAGACGCCCTGCTCGGGGCCGCGGGCCTGGGGGACATAGGCAGACACTTCCCCGACACCGACCCCGCCTACAAGGACGCCCTTAGCACGGAGCTCCTCAAGAGCGCCGTGGAGCTCCTCCGCGCCGAGGGCTACGAGGTGGCGTGGATAGATAGCACGGTGGTCATCGAGGAGCCCATGCTCGCCCCCCACATGGAGGCCATCAGGGAGGGCCTCGCGGTGGCTCGCATCCATTCGGGCGACATAAGCGTGAAGGCCAAGCGGAACGAGGGCATGGGCTTCGTCGGGCGGCGGGAGGGCGTGGCCGCCTTCGCCGTGTGTTTGCTGAGGAAGATAGGGGGAAGCGACTAATATGTCGGGAGAGTGTCCATTCTGCGATTACGATTCAAAAAGCATAGCAAAAAGAGTAATTTACAAAAATGATGGGTGGGTAGTTTTTCATGCGGCTCCTTACTGGGCAGAAGGACACTGCATAGTATCAGCATTAAAACTCAAGGATGATTGTCCTCAGGAACTATCGGATTTAGATGATAAGACGCAATTAGAAACTTTAGGAGGAACGCTCAGGAAAGTATCAAATGGGATAAAGAATGTTTATAAAGATGTTGAAGATGTTGCAATTGCTTCTCTGCGAGGGAACATACCTCATTTTCATTTGCATCTAATCCCCGTGCATAAGAAGGAAGAAACAGTCTGGCGTAACTGTAAGGGTTGGAAAAATGGGCATTTGTTTGAGTTTTTAGGAGACCTCGAGAGAAAAGGGTTTACTAAGGCAATAGAAGAAAGAATTGAGAAATGTATATGGGATGAGGAAATACAACGCGAGCAAATAACGAGTAAATTAGAAGAACTCGGTGTAATAGAGACTTTGCGCAAGAAACTGGGCTTTATGAATGGCTAATACTGGTTATTCGAAATCCACCTTTTAGTTTCCTTCCGAAATCTCCGCCAAGGTCTCCTCCATCAGCTCCCTGATTCGCGGGTCGTGTTCCTTCCCGGCGGCAGTCCTCAGGCAGGCGAGGGCCTCTTCCGAGCCAATGGCTCCGAGGAGGTAGACCACGTCGCCCTTCACCACCGGGTCGTCGTGGGCCAGGAGTTCGCACAAAGCCGGCACGCGGGAGGCGATCTCTTCCCGGTGCTCTTCCCCCAGGGACTCCACCAGGGCCGCCGTCCCGAGCCTCACCCGGCCCCTTTCGTCCGA
>JASFVA010000030.1:0-10564 GCA_050050055.1 Nitrospirota bacterium | reverse complement strand
ACGGCCTGGACGAGATAACGATAACCGACGGGACGAAGGTCTCCAGGTACTCCGGGGGAAGGCTCGAAAACTCGATACTCTATCCCCTGGACTTCGGCCTCGAGACGGCGGGCATCGAGGACATTGCCGGAGCCGACAGGGAGACGAACGCCGCTATAATCAAAGCCATCTTCGAGGGCGAGGGCGGGCCTAAACGCGACATAGTTCTGATGAATTCCGCCGCCGCCCTTGTCGTCGCCGGAAAGACCGACGACCTGAGGGAGGCGTTGTCCATGGCGGCCGACGCGGTGGACTCGGGCAGGGCCAAGGCAAAACTCCAGGAAATCAAGAAAGTCACGCAGAGCGTCTGACGGGGTCGAGGACCCGTCGCCGGCCGGCCTTTATATATCCGCTTCCGCTTTCGAGGGTCGCCTGTCCACCCGGACACCCTGAGCTTGCCTTTTCGCTCTGGCTGCCCCGCCCCGGACCGCGGTTTGGCAGTGCGGCGTGGCCGCCCGAGGAAAGGGGACTGTATTGCGGTGAGGCAAAGTGGCCCCTCCGCGAAAAATTCCGTGCCTGCCCGGCAGCCTTGCCGAACGGTCCCCAATTAATGCAAAATACCATGTTGTAAATAAATTAAGGAGAGATGCGGTTGACCGTAAAAGCGGGCGTGATAGGGGTCGGCCACCTTGGCCAGCACCACGCCAGGATATATAGCGAACTCGAGGCCGCGGAGCTGACCGCCGTGGCGGATTCCAATAGGGGAAGGGCCGAGGAGATAGCCTCGAGGTACGGCGCCAGGGCCTATGCCGACTACCGCGATATGCTCGGAGAGGTCGGGGCGGTGAGCGTGGCCGCGCCCACTTCCAGCCACTTCGGCATAGCCATGGACTGCCTGAGGGCGGGCATAGACGTTCTCGTGGAAAAGCCCATCACAGTGGAAGTGGCGGAGGCCGACGCGCTGATAGAGGAGGCCGAAAGGCTGGGCAGGGTCCTTCAGGTCGGCCACCTGGAGCGGTTCAACCCGGCGGTCATGGAGCTCGAGGGCCTCATAGACCAGCCCGAGTTCATAGAATCGGAGAGGGTCTCGCCCTTCCTGGGCAGGTCCACGGACGTGGATGTGACCCTGGACCTGATGATCCACGACATAGACATAATCATGAGCCTCATGTCGCCGTCTTCCATCAAGGATATCAGGGTCATGGGGGCCAGGGTGCTTACGGACAAGATAGACCTGGCCAAGGCCTGGCTGGAGTTCGAAAACGGCGTGGACGCGCTGATAACCGCAAGCAGGATAGCCGGCGATACCAGGAGGCTCCTGAAGCTCTACCAGAGGGATTCCTTCGTGGTCCTCGATTACAGGCACAAGAAAATACTCAAGCACCTGAGGACGCCCGGTGGGATATCGGAGGTGCCCGTGGAGGTCCAGGACAGGGAGCCCCTGAGGGAGGAGATTGCCGATTTCCTGGACTGCGTCTCCAGCAGAAGGAGGCCGAGGGTGTCGGGTGTCGAGGGCCGGGAGGCCCTGAGGGTGGCGATGCGGATATCCGACATGATAAGAGAGGCGGGCGTTAAGAAATGATCCAGATGGTGGACCTGAAAAAGCAGTTCGAGGGCATAAGGGAGGAGATCGTAGCGGCGGTGAAGGAGGTCCTCGAAAGCGCGCAGTACATCCTCGGCCCGAGGGTCAAGGAGTTCGAGGGGAAAGTTGCGGAATACTGCGGGACCGCCGATGCCGTGGGCGTGGCCTCCGGCACCGACGCCCTGCACCTTTCGATGGCCGCCTTGGGGATAGGCAGGGGAGACGAAGTGATAACGACGCCCTTCACCTTTTTCTCCACGGTGGAGGCGATACTTTACCTTGGGGCCACGCCGGTCTTCGCGGACATCGACCCCGAGACCTTCAACCTCGACCCCTCGGGGGTCGAGGAGAGGATTACCTCGAAGACCAGGGCGATACTTCCTGTTCATCTCTTCGGACATCCCGCCGACATGGAAGCCATAGGCGGCATCGCAAGGAAGCACGGCCTGGCGGTGGTCGAGGACTGCGCCCAGGCTTTCGGCGCGTCGATGGGGGGGAGGAAGGTGGGCTCCTTCGGCGACGCCGGGTGCTTCAGCTTCTATCCGAGCAAGAACCTCGGCGCCTGCGGCGACGGAGGGTTGGTTACGGCAAGCGACGCCCCGCTGGCGGACTCGGTGAGGACGCTCAGGAACCACGGCTCCAAGGGCTCCTACGAGCACGCGAGGGTCGGCTACAACAGCAGGCTCGACGAGCTCCAGGCGGCGGTCCTTCTTGTGAAGCTCGACCGCATAGACGCCTACAACGAGCTCCGCCGCAAGAACGCCAAGCACTACGACGGCCTCATGTCGGGCAGGATGGCGTGCCCCGTGGAAAGGGAGGGCTTCAGGCACGTATATCACCAGTATACGGTCAGAAGCGCCGAGAGGGACGAGATCAGGAACCGCCTCGCCGGGGCCGGCATCGCCTCCAACGTCTATTATCCCGTCCCCCTGCACCTCCAGGAGGCCCTGAAGTTTCTCGGGCACAAGAGGGGAGACTTCGAAAAGGCCGAGAAGGCGGCCGAGGAGGTCCTCTCCCTGCCCATGTATCCGGAGCTCGAGGAGGGCGAGATAGCCCGAGTGGCAGAGATTGTCCTGAGTGTCTAAGACTGTTATGATAGTTACCGGCGAGAGCTCCGGCGAGCTGTACGGGGCGCTTCTCGCCGGAGAGCTCAGAACCCTGTGGCCGGACATAAGGCTAATAGGGGTTGGTGGCGAACGGATGAAGAAGTCAGGCGTGGAACTATTTTCCGGCATCGCGAGTTCCTTCGGCATTACCGAGGCCGTCCCCACCTACCGCTCCGTCAGGGACTCCTACCGCAAGACCGTGGATACCCTGAAGGCCGAAAAACCCGACGTGGTGGTGCTGATAGACTACCCGGACTTCAACTTCCGCGTGGGCCGCGAGGCCAGGCGCATGGGCGTCCGGGTCCTCTATTACGTTAGCCCCCAGGTATGGGCGTGGAGGTCCGGGAGGGTAAAGACCATCCGGGAGGTGGCGGAGAGGATAGCCGTGCTCCTTCCCTTCGAGGAGGGCATATACCGGGAGGCGGGAATGCCCTGCGAGTTCGTGGGCCATCCGGTGCTCGACGAGATAGACCTGCTTCCAAGCGACAGGGGCGAGCTCAGGGAAAGGCTCGGGCTGGATCCCCGGCGCCCCTACGTCGCGCTCCTGCCTGGAAGCAGGAACCACGAGCTCAGGAAGCTCTTGCCCGTCATGCTCGGGGTGGTAAGGAGGGCGCGCGCGGAGCTGCCCGGACACGGGTTCGTCATGCCCCTTGCCCCCAACCTGGACGTATCCCGCTTCGAGGGCCTCGTCGACGCGCTGGCCTCGGAGGGCGTGACAGTCCTCAGGGAGGGCTCCGTCCAGGCGCTGGCCGCCTCCGACGCCGCGGTGGTGGCCTCGGGGACCGCAGCCCTGCAGGCCGCTTTCGTGGGGACGCCCCTTGTGGTAATCTACAAGATATTCCCTCTCACTTACTTGATAGGAAGGGCTTTTATCCTGAAGGTGAAGTACGTTTCCCTCGTCAACATCCTTCTGGACAGGCCGGTGGTGAAGGAACTGCTTCAGCGGAGGGCTGACCCCGGCCTGGTCATGGAGGAGCTCGGAAAGATGCTCCACGACGAAGGGTACAGGCAGCGCATGCTCGAGGACTTTGCCTCCCTCAGGGGCCTGTTCGAGGGCAAAAAGCCCTCTAAGAGGGTGGCAGAGATCGTCGGAGAGATGGCGGGCTGGAGGGCATGAGAAGAATATTCGAATTAGTGGTGCCGCACTGGAAGAGCCTCGCCGTCGCCGTGCTTTGCAGCCTGGTGGTTTCGGCGACGAACGGCTCCCTCGCCTTTCTCGTGCAGCCCGTTGTGGACGACGTGCTCATCGAAGGGCGCAGGGCCACCCTCCTGGCCCTGGCGATCGTCCTGGTCTTCCTCCTCAGGGGCCTTTTCAGGTATTTCCAGAATTTCCTCATGAAGGCCGTGGGGGCAAAGATTGTCAGGGACCTCAGGAACAAGCTATACGGCCATATGGTGTACCTGCCCACGGAGCGTTTCGGCTCCTCCTCGACGGGCGCCATGATGTCGAGGGTCATTAACGACGTAGGCGCCATGCAGGGGTTCCTCGCCCTCCAGGTCAAGGACCTCTTCGTATCGAGCGGAACGATAATCGTGCTGATAGGCGTGGCCATGTACCGGAGGTGGGATATCACCCTCATCTCCCTCGTGGTTCTCCCCTTCGCATTCTTCGTCGTGGGCAGGATCGGAAGGCGGCTCAAGGTCGTGTCCAGGAGGGCGCAGCAGAAGATATCGGAGATCATGGAGGGGCTTTCCGAGGGCCTCTCGGGGATAAAGATAATCAAGGCCTTCTCTAACGAGGATCCCGAGATCCAGCGCGTGACGGACCTCAACCAGGGGTATTACCGCGAGATATTGCGAAGCACCCGGCTGCAGGAGCTCACGGGCGCCATAATGGAGCTGGTGGCCGGGGTGGGAATAGGGTTCATCGTGTACTACGGCGCCTCCCTAATATCCTCCGGCGAGATATCCACCGGCGAGCTGTTCTCGTTCCTAACGGCCATCATGCTCATCTACACCCCAGCGAAGAGGCTCGCCCAGGTGCACAACGCCTTCCAGATGGCCAAGGCCGTCCTGGGGAGGATAGACGAGGTGCTCGAAATGCCGAAGGAGCCGCAAGGCACGGTGGAGCTCGAGAGGTTCCACGGCGAAATCGAATACAGGAACGTCTCGTTCAAGTATCCAGGCAGGCTCGAGGACGCCCTCAACGACATCAGCCTGGTTGTCAAGAAAGGCGAGATGGTGGCAATCGTCGGGCGCAGCGGCTCGGGGAAGACCACGATGGTGGAGCTCCTTGCCAGGTACTACGTGGCCGACAAGGGGGCGATATACCTGGACGGAGTGGACATCAACACGGCATCGCTGCCTTCCCTGAGGCCGCAGATAGGCGTAGTGAGCCAGGACGTGATACTGTTCAACGATACCGTCAAGGGGAACATCGCCTACGGCAGTCCGGAGGCGACGGACGCCGACATCGTCGAGGCCGCCAAGGCCGCTCATGCCCACGAGTTCATAGATGCGCTTCCCCAAGGGTACGATACTCCCATAGGGCAGAGGGGCATACTCCTTTCGGGCGGCCAGAGGCAGCGGATATCCATAGCCAGGGCCATAATTAAGAACCCGCCCATCTTGATACTCGACGAGGCCACCTCGGCTCTGGACACGCAGTCCGAGATGATAGTGCAGAAGGCCCTCGACGAGCTCATGGAAAAGGGCGCGAGGCAGAGGACCACCTTCGTCATCGCCCACAGGCTATCCACGATAAAGAGGGCGGACAGGATAGTGATACTCGACTCGGGCAGGATAGTGGAAATGGGAAGCCACGACGAGCTTCTGGCCCGGGACGGCATCTACAAGAGGCTCCATGACCTCCAGCACGGCGGCCTCGAATGCCTTGACGTCGATGCGACTGCTCTATAGCCTCGTATACTCCATCGCCCTGGCCTGCGTTTTCCCCTTCGAATACCGCAAGAGGCCCCGGGGCGTGCGCAGGCGGTGGCTAAGGGAAAAGCTCGGCCGGGTCGGGCCCGGCCCGGGCGGCCCCGCGGTCTGGGTCCACGCGGTCTCCGTGGGGGAGGTGCTGGCCGCGGAGGCTTTCATAAAGGCTCTTAAGAAGAAGCACCCCGCGCTCGAAGTGGTGGTCTCGACGATCACCGACACCGGGCAGGAGGTGGCCGGCTCGAGGCTGGGGGGGCTTGCCGGCGTCGTCTACATGCCCTTCGACACGGGCTCCGCCATGGGAAGGGCCATAGCGGCGCTGAAGCCGTCGGTTTTCATCATCATGGAGACCGAGTTGTGGCCCAACGCCATCTGGAGGATGAAGGGCTCGGGGGTTCCCGTGGTGATGCTGAACGGGCGCATCTCGGAGTCGTCGTTCAAGGGGTACAGGAAGATCCGCCCTTTCATGCGAAAAGTGCTCGAGCCGGTGGACGTCTTCTGCATGCAGGACGAGGAGTACGCCAGTAGGATGGTGGAGATGGGCGCGCCTCGGGAGAAGGTCAGGGTGACGGGAAACTTCAAGTTCGACGTGAGCCTCCCCGGCGGGAAGCCCCCGTGGGGGGCCCTCCTCGAGGGACCGGCAATCGTGGCGGGGAGCACCCACAGGGGCGAGGAGGCCCTGATTATTTCGGCCTACGAGGGCTTGAAGGCCGAGTTCGGAGACCTCATCCTCATTATCGCCCCCAGGCATCCCGAGAGGTTCGACGAGGTCGAGGGGATTTTGAGGGAGAGCCGGGTCCCGTATGTCAGAAGATCAAACCTCGGGGACTCGCCCGTCTCCGGGAAGGCGGTGCTCCTGGACACGATGGGGGAGCTTTCGTCGGTGTATTCCCTCTGCGACGTCGCCGTCATGGGCGGCAGCTTCATAGAGCATGGGGGACAGAACCCCCTTGAGCCCGCCTACTGGGGAAAACCCGTGGTCTGCGGACCCCACATGGAGAACTTCCCCTTCGTCCGGAAGTTCTACGAGGCCGGAGCCGCCCTTGAGGCCTCCGAGGGCAACCTCCGGGCGGTTCTAAGGGACCTTCTGTCGTCGCCCGAGAGGCGAGGGGCGATAGGGGCGGCGGCGGCGGAGCTCCTCCGGAAGAACTCCGGGGCGGTGCAGAGGGCGATAGAGGTCGTGGAGGGGTTTCTGAGGGTCTGATGGGGCCTTTCGAGCTTATATATTACGTCGGCTACAGGCTTAAGACGTCCTACGACCTCAGGAGGCAGAGGCGGCTTCCGGCAAGGGTCATAAGCGTGGGCAACATAACCTCGGGGGGCACGGGTAAGACCCCGGCCGCCGTGGCCCTGGCCCTCGAGGCCAGAGGCAGGGGCCTCAAGCCCTGCGTGCTCACGAGGGGCTACGGGGGAAGCCTCAGGGGCCCTGTAGTCGTAACCGCCGACATGAGGGCCCGGGAGGCGGGGGACGAGCCCGTACTCATGGCCCGGAAGCTCGAGGCCATACCCGTGGTGAAATGCGCAGACAGGCACGAGGGAGGCACCTTCGCCCTGGAGAGGCTCGACCCCAGGCCGGATATCTTCATACTTGACGACGGCTTCCAGCACCGAAGGCTCCACAGGGACAAGGACATCCTCCTCGTCAGCTCCCGGGAGCCCTTCGACAACGGGAAACTCCTTCCCATGGGCCTTCTCAGGGAGCCCCTGGGCGAGATGAAAAGGGCCGACATCGTGGTGATGACGAAGAAGCCCGACTCGAGGCCGAAGGCCCTGGTGGAGAGGATACGAAGGTACAACCCCAGGGCCCCCATATTCAGCTCCGGCCACAGGCTCTCCGCCGTGGTGGACGCCTCGGGCGAGAGGCGCCCTGCGGACTGGCTGAAGGGGAAGGACGTCTACGCCTTCTGCGGCATCGGGGAGCCCGATTCCTTCAGGGACACCCTCGTCGGCGCGGGCTCGAATGTCAGGGGCTTCAAGGCCTTCAGGGACCACCACTCCTATACCGGGGCGGACCTCCTGAGAGTAAGAAAGGACGCCCACGTAAGCGGCGCTCCCTGGATTATAACGACGGAAAAGGATATAATTAGGCTCCGGGGAATCGATGCCCCGGAAAACCTCCTGACCCTGGAAATAGAGTTCGTCGCCCAGGAGGGATTCTACGATGAGGTATTTAATTAAATAGATAAGTTGTGCTATAATCCTTCAAGTAGTTAGTTAAGTTATCAGGCGCAGCCCGGAGGTTTGAATGATCAGGTACCTGAACGTCAAGAGCAGGAGCAGGAACGAGTTCATAGACATCACCAAGAGGGTCGAGGAACTGCTCGCCGAGTCGGGCATCAAAAGCGGGGTATGCTACGTCTACATTCCCCACACCACCGCGGCCGTGACGGTGAACGAGGGGGCGGACCCCTCCGTGCAGAAGGACATCCTCGGCACCCTCTCGAAGCTCGTGCCCCACGAGGGCGGCTACAGGCACATGGAGGGCAACGCCGACGCCCACATAAAGGCCTCCCTGGTGGGGGCCTCGGAGTATGTACTGATAGACGAGGGCCAGCTCGCCCTCGGCACGTGGCAGGCCATATTCTTCTGCGAATTCGACGGCCCGCGCCACCGCAGGGTGGCCCTCAGGTTCATCTCCAGCGAGTGAAATGGCTAAGGGCAAGGCAGCCAGAAAAAGCACGCACTACGACGTAATAGTCGTGGGGGCCGGTCCTGCGGGAATCTTCGCGGCCCTGGAGCTCCTGAGGGGAAAGCCCTCCCTCAAGGTGCTGATAGTGGAGAAGGGCAGCGACATCGATAAGCGCCGCTGCCCCATGCACGTCAGGGAAATATCCTGCAAGACCTGCCCGGAGTGCGGCATCCTAAGCGGCTGGGGCGGGGCCGGAGCCTTCAGCGACGGGAAGCTGAACCTCTCGCCCGACGTGGGCGGCCACATGCTCAGGTACCTGGACCGCCCGGGCCTCGAGGAGCTCATAGACTACGTGGACAGGATATACATCCGGCACGGCGCTCCCAGAAGGCTCTACGGCCAGGACACAAAAAAGATAGAGGAGATAGAGGCCCTGGCCTCGAAGAACGACCTTCAGTTCGTCCCAACCCGGGTGAGGCACATCGGCACGGACCGCTGCCTCAAGGTCCTGAAGAACATGAAGACCACCCTGAAGGGGAAGGCCGGCGTCATCTTCAACTCCGGCGTCGAGGAGATAGTCTCCGAGGGGAAGAAGGCGCGGGGGGTGAGGCTCAAGGACGGCGCGGAGTACTCGGCCGACTACGTGGTGCTGGCCCCCGGGCGCGAGGGCTCGAAGTGGCTGGAGTCCCAGACGAAGCGGCTCGGCCTGGAGGTGCTAAAGAACCCCGTGGACATCGGCGTGAGGGTGGAGGTGCCGGCCTCGGTGCTGGAGCACCTTACCTCCATAACCTACGAGCCCAAGCTGGTTTTCAACTCCAGGACCTTCGACGACAGGGTCAGGACCTTCTGCGTAAACCCCTACGGCGAGGTGGTGAAGGAGTACCTGAAGGGCATATGGACAGTCAACGGCCACAGCTACGCCAAGCACAGGACCACCAACACCAACTTCGCCCTCCTCGTGAGCACCACCTTCACCGAGCCCTTCAACGAGCCCATATCCTACGGCCGGTATATATCGGGCCTGGCCAACTTCCTCGGAAACGGCGTCATCCTCCAGCGGCTGGGCGACCTCTGGCGGGGCAGGCGCTCCACCCGCGAGAGGATCTCGAAGGGAATGGTGGCGCCCACCCTCAAGGACGCTACTCCGGGGGACCTGAGCTTCGTCCTCCCCTACCGCTACCTGAGCGACATAATGGAGATGCTCGAGGCCCTGGACCGCGTGGCCCCGGGGGTTAACTCTCGGCACACTCTCCTCTACGGGGTGGAGGTGAAGTTCTACTCCATGCAGATCAAGCTCACGGACGCCCTTGAGACCCAGGTCAAAAACCTCTTTGCCGCCGGCGACGGACCGGGCGTAAGCAGGGGGCTCATACAGGCGAGCGTCTCGGGGGTGGTGGCGGCGCGAGAGATACTAAGCAGAATCCGCAGGTGAAATCCTGACAAACGCCCCGCCGATGTTTTAAAATCATAACTCGCAAATCATGCAGGGCCTTATCGACTACTTGACCGCCCTCACGGGCACTGTATCGGGATACGCCTGGGGCATACCCTCGATAGTGCTTCTCGTGGGCACGGGGCTCTATCTGACCCTCAGGCTCGGGTTTATTCAGGTCCGGGGCTTCAGGCACTCCTTCGAGCTGATCTCCGGCCGCTACGACAGGGCCGGCGACCCCGGAGAGGTCACCCACTTCCAGGCCCTCTCGGCCGCGCTTTCGGCCACCATAGGCACGGGCAACATAGCCGGCGTGGCCACGGCCATAGCCTTCGGAGGGCCGGGGGCCGTGTTCTGGATGTGGGTCACGGCCCTGGTGGGCATGGCCACCAAGTACGCCTCCTGCTCGCTAGCGCTTAAGTACCGCGTTATCCACGAAAACGGCGTCGTATCGGGCGGCCCCATGTACACGCTCAGGAGGGGCCTCAACATGCCCGCCCTCGGCTCGGCCTTCGCGGTCTTCGCCCTCATTGCGTCCTTCGGCATTGGGAACATGGTGCAGGCCAACTCGGTGGTGGACGGCCTGGGGTTCGTGGTGCCCAGGGCCGGGGAGTACAAGCTCGTCATCGGCGTGGTAATGGCCCTGGCCGTGGGGCTGGTGATTATAGGTGGCATAAGGAGGATTGCCAGGGTGGCCTCGCGCATAGTGCCCTTCATGGCCATAGCCTACTGCGCGTCGGCGCTCCTGATACTGTTTCTCAACATAGACCGTATTCCCGGAGCCGTGGCCACCATACTCAACCACGCCCTTAACCCCTGGGCCTTCGGCGGAGGGGCCATCGGCTCGGCCCTCCACTACGGGGTGGCCAGGGGAGTGTTCTCGAACGAATCCGGCCTGGGCTCGGCCCCCATGGCCCATGCCGCCGCCCGCACGGCCGAGCCAGCCCGGGAGGGGCTGG
>JASFVA010000029.1:0-10678 GCA_050050055.1 Nitrospirota bacterium | reverse complement strand
CGTCCTTCATCGGCCTCCTCAAGGCCGACGCACTTATGCTCGCAAGGGAGCTGGGCCTGAACGTGGAGATAGAGGCGCCGGAGGCGGAGCCAGTGGTCGTGGAAGAGCAGAAGCCGCTGCCGGGCGAGCAAATAGCAAGTGGAGACATCTTATACCTTAAATTCAGCGAGGTCGAAAGCTATGACTAAGATTGCGCCATCCATTCTATCGGCGGACTTCGAGAGGCTCGGCGAAGAGGTCAGGGCCGCCGAGGAGGCCGGGGCCGACGTCATCCACGTCGACGTCATGGACGGATGTTTCGTCCCCAATATAACCATAGGGCCCCTGGTGGTCTCGGCCGTGAGGAAATGCACGGCGCTGCCCCTGGACGTGCACCTCATGATAGTGGAGCCCGAAAGGTACATCGAGGATTTCGCCAAGGCCGGGGCCGGCTACCTGACCGTCCACCAGGAGGCGTCGGTGCACCTGCACAGGACGGTCCAGCAGATAAGGGAACTGGGCGTAAAGGCGGGTGTATCGATAAATCCCTCCACGCCGGTCTCCACGCTGGAGGACATCATCCACGACGTCGACCTGGTGCTCATCATGTCTGTAAACCCGGGGTTCGGCGGACAGTCGTTCATCCCCCGGGCTCTGGATAAGCTCAGGCAGCTCAGGGACATGATAAAAGAGAAAGGGCTCGCGAGTCCGCCCGAGATAGAGATCGACGGCGGGATCAAGCCCTCTAACGCCCGGGAAGCCGCCGAAGCAGGCGCGGAGATACTGGTGATGGGCTCGGCGTTCTATGGCTCCGGAGACTACAAGGCCCTGGTCAGGGAAGTGAGGGGAAAGCTCGGTGAATGAGGACGCCTTCGCAAGGGCCGAAACCCTGAGGGAGCGCTCGAAGTACCGCGAAGCGATAACCCTGTACAGGCAGTGCCTGAGGGGAAGCCGCGGCGAGGACAAGCTGCGCTGCCTCCTGGCGGTGGCCGACACCTCGCGCATGGTGGGCGACTTCACCGGGGCCTCTAAATATTACGAGCGTGCCTTGAAGACGGCGCGGGAATCCGGGGACAGGGTGGC
Organism: Nitrospirota bacterium; assembly: GCA_050050055.1. Taxonomy (GTDB): domain Bacteria; phylum Nitrospirota; class Thermodesulfovibrionia; order Thermodesulfovibrionales; family JdFR-86; genus JARRNG01. The sequence continues at coordinate 9,616 of JASFVA010000029.1, read as the reverse complement.
GGCCCTGGACGCCACGGTGGGGCTCGCCCTCGCGCGAAGGGCCCTGGGGGACTGGAGAAGGGCCATGCCCCTCCTTAAGAAAGCCCATTCCTCCTATCGCCGCGGAGGCGACCGCGAAGGCGCGGCCTTTACCCTCTGGGCCTTGGCCGGAACGCTCCGCATAAAGGGCGATATCGCCGAGGCCATCGGCGCCTTCAGGTCGGCCCGGAAGGAGTTCGAGAAGCTCGGCGACGAACACGGAGTGGGATATTGCCTCTGCGGCATGGGCGGCTCGAGCCGCGTAAGGGGGCGCTTCAGGGATTCCCTGAATTACTACGGGGAGGCCAACAGGCTCTTCAAGCGCCTCGGGGACACTTTCGGGACCGCCTATTCCCATTGCGGCATCGGCAACGCCCTGAGGATGCGGGGAGACATGGAAGGGGCCAAGGCGCATTTCAGGCGCGCCATCGCGCTCTACAGGGGCATAGGCGACATCGTGAGCTACTCATATACGCTTTGGAGCATGGGGAAAACCCACATGGCCCTCGGCAGGAACCGCCTGGCGGAGAAATATTTTAAGGACGCCCTGCTCCACTTCAAGAAGACCAGGGACCCCCGGGGCGTAATATACTGTAACCTCGGTTTCGCGGAACTCGAATATCTTGAAAACAGTAAGGCGGCCGCGGCGAGGCTGGCCCGCTCGGCCATGGAGAAGGCCGGGGAGTGGGGCTTCAAGGTAGAGCAGTGTCATGCCCGTGCCTTGCTGGCCATCGTGGGCGGGAGGCCTGCCCCGGGCTGCTATAATAGACTCGGGCTCAGGCTCCCGGGGGTCAAGGCGATCCCCATGGACATGCCCTGAACTGAAATCGGGCTGCCCCGCATCCAGCCGGTGAGGAAATAAGATGAAGACGGTCCTTAACATTCCCAACTCCCTGACCGTGCTCAGAATAGTCCTCATACCCGCCTTCGTCACCGCCCTTCAGTACGGACGGATAGACGTGGCCCTTTACGTGTTTCTCGCCGCCGCGCTCTCCGATGCGCTTGACGGGCTCTTCGCCCGGCTGAAGGACCAGAAGACGGCCCTGGGTGCCATTTTGGACCCCCTGGCCGACAAGTTCATGCTGATAACCTCGTTCGTCTTCTATGCCTATTTCGGCTGGGTGCCCACGTGGCTCACGATAATCGTTATAAGCAGGGACCTCATGGTGGTTGCGGGCTGGATGGCCGTGTACATCTCGACGCGAAGGATGATACTGAACCCCTCGGCCTTTGGCAAGGCGGCCATATTCACGCAGTTCGCCCTCGTATGCTACATTCTACTTAACAGGAATTTCGGCATACTGCCGTACCTGTACCGTCCGCTGATAATGCTGACGACGGCGCTTGTGATGTTTTCGGGACTTCACTATGTCTACAGGGAGCTCAGGATAGCCGGTGGCAAGTAGCAAGGGCACAGCCATAGAGCACGTAGCGCCTGACGGCCCCGCGGGCCGGGCGGGCATAAGGGCGGGCGACGTTCTTCTCTCCATAAACGGCCACGAGATAAACGATTTCATCGACTACATGTTCTACAGGAACGAACCGGAACTCCGGTTGACCCTGACCAGAGGGGGCAAGAGGTTCTCGGTGAGGCTCGATACGGAGGATGCCGGGGCGGAGCTTGGGCTCGAACTGGCGCACTTCAAGGTCAAGACCTGCAGGAACAGGTGCATCTTCTGCTTCGTCTCGCAGCTTCCTAAGGGGATGCGGAAGACCCTCTACCTTCGCGACGAGGACTACAGGATGTCGTTTCTGTACGGTAACTACGTCACCCTCACGGGCCTTACGGCTGGTGAAAGGAGGCGGATAGTGGAACAACGCCTGAGCCCCCTTTATATTTCGGTGCACGCCACCGACAGGGCCGTCCGAAACTCGATGCTCGGAAACCCCAAGGCCCCCGATATCATGAAGGACCTGCGGCATTTCGCGGACCATAAAATCCGTATGCACACGCAGATAGTGCTCTGCCCGGGAGTGAACGACGGGGAGGTTCTGAGAAAGACCATCCGGGACCTTTACTCGCTTTATCCCTACGTAAGCTCCATCGCCGTCGTGCCGGTGGGGCTGACCGGACACGGAAAGAAAAAGCCCACCCCCCCGACGCGGAAGGACGCGGAAAAGGCCCTGGACGCGATAGAGTCTTTCCAGAGAAGGTTCAGGAAGAAACACGGCGACCCCGTGGTCTATGCCTCCGACGAGCTTTACATAAGGGCCGGGCGGCCTTTTCCCCACCTCAGGAATTTCGGCGAGCTTCCACAGATAGAAAACGGGGTGGGAATGGTTCCCCTCTTCGTAAGCAGGTCCCGACGGATGAAACTGGACTTCGAGCCCACGAAGCGGAAGTTCCTGACCTTCACGGGGGTTTCGTTCCATCCGTTCCTCAAGAGGCTGACCGACAGGCTTAGAAAGCGGGGGGCCGACATCACGCTGGTTCCCGTGGAGAACACCTTTTTCGGCCCGACGGTGACGGTGGCGGGTCTCCTTACGGGAAGGGATGTGATAAAATCTCTCTCAGGCATTGCGGCGGGACACGACCTTCTGCTCGTCCCGGACGTGGCGCTCAAGGACGGCGAAGTCTTCCTCGACGACGTCACGGTGAAGGAACTGGAGGCCGCCCTGGGGGTGCGGAGTGTCGTCGTGGAATCGACCCCCGAGGGGCTTTTGAAAGGCTTGAATGATGAAAATTGACGCAAAGACGAAATTAGTGGCGCTCCTGGGCCATCCGGTGGGCCACAGTTTTTCGCCCTCGATGCACAACGCCGCCTTCGACGAGCTCGGGCTTAACTACCGTTATGTGGCCTTCGACGTAGTTCCCGAGAATCTCAAGGAGGCGGTTGCCGGGGCCAGGGCCCTCGGGCTTGCGGGCTTCAACGTCACCGTCCCGCACAAGGAAAACGTCATGCAATACCTCGACGCGGTCGACTCCGAGGCCTCCTTCATCGGGGCCGTCAATACCGTGGTGAACGAAGATGGCCGCCTCAAGGGATACAACACCGACGGCAGGGGGTTCATGCGGAGCCTCGAGGAAAGGGGAATAAGCGTCGAGGGAGCCAGGGTTCTCATCTGCGGTTCGGGGGGCGCCGCCCGAGCCATAGGCTACTACCTGAGCGAAAAGGCCTCCCGGGTGGCGCTCTTCGACGTCGTCCGCGAAAAGGCCGAGGCACTCGGCGATGCGCTCCGCCAGCGGGGCAACGTGGCCTGTGCCGGGTCGGCCGAGGAAGCCATCGCCGAGGCGGACATCGTCATCAACGCCACGCCGCTGGGCCTTAAGGAGGACGACCCCCTGCCCTTCGACCTTTCGGCCCTGGGGCCGGACAAGGTCGTCGGCGACCTCATTTACAGGGAGACCCCGCTGTTGAGGGAAGCGGCCTCGAAGGGATGCAGGGTCTTCAGCGGCCTGGGGATGCTGATATGGCAGGGCGCCCTGGCCTTCGAGCTATGGACCGGCGAGCCCCCGCCCTACGATATAATGCGCAAAACCCTTGAGAGTAAATAGTTTTTTCTGGCACACTTATTGCTTGTTTTTACTTTACTCTACCGTCCCCTTATGATAAACTAAAAAAGTGAAGAGAGTGATTTTTCTTGCGCTTGTTCTCGCCCTGGTCGTGCCCGCCGCCTTCATGCTTAATAAGCGGGAAAGTGCCGGGAACGAGGAGATTTCCGGCTCGTTCATGGAAGACGTGCGCGTCGTAAACAGGAAATCCGGGGAGCACCAGTGGACCCTCCGGGCCCGGAAGGCCCTCCTCCCCACGGACGGCGAGCCCTCGACACTCAGCGGAGTCTCCGTCGAGCTGCCCGGGCAGGGCATGCAGGTCAGCTCCGACGCGGGCCTCTACGACTTCGAAACCCGCAACCTCGTCCTCTCGGGGAACATAAGGGCCGTAACGGACGACTACACGATACTTACGGATTCCATCCACGTCGAGTCCGAAAGCGGCGAACTCTCGAGTCCCGACAGGGTAATAATCGAGGGCGAATCATTCAGAATAGAGGGACAGGGGTTCGTGGCCGGCAGCGACAGAAAGGTGGTCTTCAAGAAAGATGTCAAAGCGACTCTTTTTTAACATATTGCTGGCCTTCCTGCTGGCGGGCAGCTTAAACCCGGCGGGCGCCTCTGCCGAAAGTCGCGGGGAAAGCCTCCTCGGAGGGCCCATAGTGATAACCGCCGCCACGCTTTCGGCCGACGCGAAGTCGAACACTGCCGTCTTCGAGGGCTCCGTGGTGGCGAAAACGGACGAGATGACGCTTAAGTCGGAAAAGATGACGGTCTATTACGGCCAGGAGGGTGACATCGAAAAGATAAGGGCCGAGGGGGGGACGGAACTCCTCAAGGGTGATCGCACGCTCACGTCCGAAAGGGCCGAATACATCGCCATGGAGAATAGAATCATCTTTACCGGAAAACCCATGGCGGTGGAGGGCCCCAACGTGATTACAGGCTCCAAGATCATATTTATCATCGACGAAGACCGTTCAATCGTTCACGACAGCAAAGTTTACATCGACCAGGGCAATACCCGCTGACATGCACACCCTCAGCGCAAGCGGCCTCTCCAAGCGTTACGACGGGCGGCTGGTGCTCGACGAGATTCACCTTGAAGTCCGCTCCGGCGAGATCGTGGGCCTCCTCGGCCCCAACGGCGCCGGCAAGACCACGACCTTCTACATGATGACGGGGATGCTGGCCTCCGAGACCGGCAACATCGAGCTCGACGGGGAAGACATAGCAAGGCTCCCCATGTACCAGAGGGCCCTTAAAGGCATCAGCTACCTCCCGCAGGAGCCGTCGATATTCAGAAAGCTCACGGTGAGGGAGAACCTTCGGGTCGTTCTCGAGATCAGGGGCCTCCCCGAAACCGAGATAGAGGAGCGAATCGAAAGGATGGTAGATGAATTCGAGCTCGGCTCCTTCGCCGACCGGGATTCCATCAGGCTCTCGGGGGGCGAAAGGCGGAGGGCGGAGATAGCCCGTTCCATAGCCATGGAGCCGAAGTTCATTCTCTTTGACGAGCCCTTCGCCGGGATAGACCCCATAACGGTGATAGAGCTCAAGAAGATGCTGAAATATCTGAAGGACAAGGGTCTCGGCATCCTGATCACCGACCATAACGTTAGGGACACTCTCTCCATCACGGACAGGGCGTACATACTCTCCGAAGGCAGGATCCTCGACGAGGGAACGCCGGAGAGGCTCATCGCAAACCCCAGGGTAAAGGAAGTCTACCTCGGGGAGGAGTTCAAGTTATAGCCATGGAACACAGGCTTGAACTGAAGATGCTCCAGAAGCTGATACTCACGCCCCAGCTTCAGCAGGCCATCAAGCTACTGCAGCTTCCGCAGATAGAGCTCTCCCAGACCCTCCAGAACGAACTCGTCGAAAACCCCTTCCTCGAGGAGACGTCGGTGGAGTTGTCCCCCGAGGAGGCCAAGTCGCAGGAAACCGGCGGGGAACAGGAGAACCAGGATATGGAGCTGCCCGTGGGCGAGCAGGCCGACTTCGCCGTGGACGACTATTTCGACTCTCGCAGCTTCGACGGCAGGGACCTGGGGTATTTCTCGCCCGATGTCGCGACGTCCCAGACGCTCGAGCATTACGTAAGCGAGGGCACCGACCTCTACGACCACCTGGAATGGCAGCTCAGGTTCAGCGACGCCTCCGACGATGTACGGGAGGCCGCGGAGGTGGTTATTGGCAACATAGACGAAAACGGCTATCTGAAGGCCACGGAGGAAGAGATAGCCCGGTACGCTGGCTCCGGGGCCGAGACCGCCCGAGAGGCCATCTCCCTGGTTCAGACCTTCGACCCCTTAGGTGTTGGCGCAAGGGACCTGAAGGAATGCCTCCTTCTCCAGCTGCCGCCGCTGAACCTGGACAACACTCTGGTGGAAGACCTCATCAGGAACAACCTGGAGGACATTGAAAAGAGAAAGTTCCAGCAGCTCGCAACCCGGTACGAATGCTCCCTGGAAGAGATCAAGAACGCCGTCAAGGTCATCTCCGACCTCGAGCCGAAGCCCGGAAGGGGCTATTCGGCGGTCCAGCCCATCTACATAAAGCCCGACGTCTATGTCGCGAAGGCCGACGGCGATTTCCAGATTGTCCTGAACGACGAGAATATCCCGAGCTTAAGGATAAACAGCTACTACAGGAAGCTCCTGATGTCCAAGGACATGCTGAAGAAGGACGAAAAGGCATACCTGGAGGAGCGGCTCCGCTCGGCCGTCTGGCTCCTGAAGAGCCTGGACCACCGCAATAAGACGATCTACAGGGTCACCGAGAGCATCCTGAAGTTCCAGCGGGAGTTCTTCGAACAGGGGGTGACCCACCTGAAGCCCCTTAACCTCAAGGACGTGGCCAGTGACCTCGGCATGCACGAGAGCACCATCAGCAGGACGACCTCCAACAAATACCTCTCCTGCAGCCACGGGCTTTTCAATTTCAGGTATTTCTTCTCGAGCGGCCTAAAGACCACCACCGGGAGCGTATCGTCCACTTCGGTGAAGGACATGATAGAGAAGCTCGTGGCAGAGGAAGACCCCCGGAAACCCCTGAGCGACCAGAAGATCTCCGAGATGCTCAAGAGCCTCAACATCAGGGTCGCCAGGAGGACGGTGGCGAAGTACAGGGAGGAGATGAGCATACCGCCTCAAAACATAAGAAAACGGATAGACTGAAAAGGAGGCATCCATGAACATCGTCGTCAATGGAAGGAACGTGGAAATAACGCCGACTCTCAGGGCCTACGCCGAAGACAAGATCGGCAAGTTCGATCGATATCTGTCGAACATCACCGAGGCAGTCGTGACCCTCAGCATACAGAAATACAGGCACAAGGCCGAGGTGCTGATAAAGGCGAACGGCAACCTCATCCAGGCCGAGGGCGTCACCGAGGAACTCTACTCCTCTATCGACGAGGTGGCCCAGAAGCTCGAGAGGCAGATAAAGAAATTCAAGGGCAAGATAAAGTCGCACAGGAAGTCCGAAGGCAGGGCGAAGGCCGCCGAGCCCGGCGAAAAGGCCCCGGTGGAAGGCTCAAGGACGATAATAAGCAGGCCCCTGGACGCAAAGCCGATGTCCCCCGACGAGGCTGCCATCCAGATAGAGATGGGCAACCGGGAGTTCGTGGCGTTCGTTAACGACCAGAGCGGGGACGTAAACGTCATCTATCGCCGCTCCGACGGGAACCTCGGCCTGATAGAGCCGACCAAGAAATAGCGTGCCGGGCGCGTTGGTCAGCCTAAAGTGGTCGTGAAGCCCCTGATAGTCATAGTAACCGGGCTTTCGGGCTCTGGAAAGACCGTCGCCCTAAGGGCGCTCGAGGACACGGGCTTCTTCTGCGTGGACAACCTGCCCCCGCAGCTCATAGACTCCTTCGCCTCGACCATAATGGAAAAGACGGACCGGACGAGGTTCGCCATCGGCATAGACGTGCGCGAAAAGGACCTCATCCCGGTGGTGGACGAAACCCTCGCCTCCCTCCGCCGGAAGTACGCGATAGACATCATATTCCTCGAATCGGACAGGGAGGCCCTGATCAGGAGGTACAAGGAGACCCGCAGGCCCCACCCCCTCTCCGGCCCCGGGGGGCCAGGCATCGAGGAGGCCATTGCCCAGGAGGCCGAGCTGCTCGGGGCCCTCAGGGCCGAGGCCGACCGAATAATAGACACTTCGTCCTTCACCCCACACCAGCTCAGGCACCTGATGGCCTCGGTCTACGGGGGAAGGGAAAACGTGATGAGCGTCACGCTGATGTCCTTCGGCTACAAATACGGGATCCCCCTGAACGCGGACCTGCTTTTCGACATACGCTTCATACCCAACCCCCACTTCGTGCCGGAGCTCAGGGAGCTGACGGGTCTCGACCCGGAGGTCACGAAGTTCGTGCTCGAAAGCCCCCAGGCGGGGGATTTCGTTGCAAGGCTCCTGGACTTCCTGGGCTACCTTATCCCGCTTTACCAGAAGGAGGGAAAGGCATACCTGACCATCGGCGTCGGCTGTACCGGGGGCAGGCACCGCTCGCCGGCCATAGTCGACAAGATAGCGCCCCTGATAGGTAAGTCGGTCCGCGTGGACGTGGTCCACAGGGACTTGTGAGATGCACCTGAGGGCCGAAGAAGGCGACGCGGACTCCAGGGTCGACAAGTTCGCGGCCGAAAAGACGGGCATCACCCGCTCCCAGGTACACAAGCTCATCGAAGAGGGCTTCCTCCGGGTGAACGGAGCGGCCACCAAGGCCGGATACAGGATGAGGGCCGGCGACGAGGTGGACATCACGCTGCCGGAAAAGCGGCCCGAGGAACTCGTACCCGAAGACATACCCCTCGACATCCTTTACAGCGACGAGCACCTGGCGGTGGTCAACAAGCCCGCCGGGCTGGTGGTCTATCCCGCGGCCGGGCACCCCACGGGGACGCTCATGAACGCCCTTCGCTACAGGCTCGGCGAGCTTTCTGCGCCCGGGGGGCCTCTGAGGCCGGGGGTCGTGCACCGCCTCGACAAGGACACCTCGGGCATCATGGTGGTGGCCCTCGGCGAGGAGGCCTATCATCTGCTGGTGGAGCAGTTCAGCCAAAGGGAGATAAAGAGGACCTACGTGGCCCTCATATCGGGCCGCATAAAGGGCGAAAGCGGAAGGATCACGCTGAAGATCGGCCGTTCCATGACAGACAGGAAGAAGATGTCCGTCCGCACCCGCAAGGGCAAGGAGGCGGAGACGAGATGGGACGTCATCGAGCGTTTCAAGAGCGCCACGCTCGTCAGGGCCAAACTCTCGACGGGCCGGACCCACCAGATCAGGGTCCACTTCGCCTCGGCGGGCCACCCCGTCCTCGGAGACAGGACCTACGGGCACAAGACGTCCCTCGCCCTCGTGGGGAAGATGAAGCTCCACTTCCCCAGGCAAATGCTCCACGCCAAGGTGCTGGGCTTCAGGCACCCGGTGACGCACAGGAAAATGCGGTTCACGAGCCCCCTGCCCGAGGACATGCAGGCTGCCATCGAGGAGTTGAGGCAATATCCGGCATTAGAATAATACCTGATAAACTACTTTACCTATTAACATTTAAGGCACTATTAATATTGGCTATTATGGCAACAGTATTTTTTCATTTACTTTGCCAATCAGGGTGAACAGAGAGGGCATCTTTCGCAGGCCGTTACTTTAACTATTACCACATATCTTACTAATTTAACTTATTTATCTATAAATAATAGCATCGTCCTTCGATACCCTTGGCGGTGGCTTTGGAACCCTGGCGGGTCTGCCCACCGGGACGATGGCCACAGGCCTGAGATTTCCCGGCAGCGAAAGGGCCGCGGCGACCTCCTTCTCGCGGAAGGCCCCCACCCAGACCGTTCCCAGCCCAAGCTCGTGGGCGGCGAGCATCATGCACATGACGCTTGCCGAGACGTCCTGGATGGTATAGAGCACCACCCCGCGCTCCCCGTAGCGGGAAGAAATCAGGCTGTCGGTGCAGCCCACCACGACCAGGGGGGCCTCGGCAATGAAGGTCTGGTTCAGGGCGGCGGCCGCAAGCCTCATCTTCAGGACGTCGTCCCTTACGAAATAGAACTTCCTGGCCTGCAGGTTCCCGGCGC
>JASFVA010000028.1:0-10896 GCA_050050055.1 Nitrospirota bacterium | reverse complement strand
GAGTCCGAGACCAACGTCTACGTCGAAATGCCCGAAAACGACTATTACGAGGCTTTCAAGGCAATAGTCGGACCGGAAACGAGAGAGGACTTCGTTCGCGGCTACGTCTTCGACGTCACGCCGGTGCACGACGAAAGCCCCTACTTCCACCACTATCTGAAGCTCCGAAGGATCCCGGAGACCATCGGGGTGATGGGGGGCAAATGGCAGTACTTCGTCGAGGAGGGATACCTACTTCCCGCGGTGCTCGCCCAGGTGCTCGTCCTGAGCCTCGTCCTCCTTTCGCTTCCCGCCTTCGGAAAGGCGGCCGGCGCGAGACCATCCCTCGACCTCGCCTATTTCGCCCTCCTGGGGCTGGGGTTCATGTTCGTCGAGGTCCCGCTTATCCAGGCGATGATACTTCCCCTCGAAAACCCCTCCTACGCCGTCGCTGCGGTGCTCGCCTCGGTGCTCGTGTGGTCGGGGGCGGGAAGCCTCCTGAGCCAGAGATTCGCCTTTCTGAGGACGCCCCGCACCGTATTGGCTCTCGCGGCGCTGGTCGTGCCGTACGGCTTGCTCCTTACGCTGGGAGCGGGAAAGATAGCCGCCTATCCCATCGCCCTGAAGTTCGCCCTCACTTTCCTCATCGCCTCCGCGGCGGGGGTGCTCATGGGAATCCCGTTCCCCCTGGGGATGAGGCTTCTGGGCGAGAAGTCTCCCGGCCTGATCCCCTGGGCCTGGGCCGTAAACGGATGTTTCTCGGTCCTGGCCCCGGTGGTGGCCACGATGCTCGCGCTGGAGTTCGGGTTCGACTCCGTCTTGTTCCTCGGAGCCCTCATGTACCTGGCGGCCTTCGGGATAATAAAGAGGGCCTACCGGAGCCAACGGTAGGCCACGGACGAGACCGCAATCAATTCTCGCCCTTCTGCGCCTCGCCCACCATGGGCACGAACCGGACGGGGCTCATCTGCAGGAGCCGCATCTCCCCTCCCTCGAGCTTCGTGGCCAGGGTGAGGGTCTGGTAAAATGTCGTCCGTCCCAGGGGGAGGATGAGCCTGCCGCCCTCCCTCAGCTGCTTTATCAGCGGAGGGGGGATGTGGTTCACGGCGGCGGTTATTATTATGGCGTCGAAGGGCGCGTGCTCGGGCCACCCGAAGTAACCGTCGGCATATTTAACGCGGACGTTTCGGTAGCCGAGCTTCTTAAGCCGCTCCTCGGCGCTCCGGGCCAGGGTCTCCCTTATCTCTACGGTGTAGACCTCCCCGGCTATCTCGGCGAGCACCGCCGCCTGGTAGCCCGAGCCCGTGCCGATCTCGAGCACCCTGTCCGACGGCCTTAGCTCCAGGGCCTCCGTCATAAGGGCGACCACGTAGGGCTGGGATATCGTCTGCCCCTCGCCTATGGGAAGGGGGTTGTCGGCGTAGGCGCTGTCGCGGTATTTGGAGGGGACGAAAAGCTCCCTCGGCACATCGCCCATGGCCTCCACAACCTTCTCGGACTCGACGCCCCGGCCCCTGATGTCCTCGGCGACCATCCTCCGGCGCTCTTTATCGTAAGTGTCCTCAGCGCAGGCCGCGGGCGAGACCGTCAGGACCAAGAGAACAGCCAGCAGGAAGTGCCTCATGGGTAGATAATATCGCAAATTCCGGCGCTTGTCATTATTGTCCTGCTTTCGTCCCCCGGCATGAATTGAAAGAATCCGCCTTAATCTTTTAGAATTAGAGGTTAAACTCTTTTCGAAAATTGCAACATTGCGGAATGCAATTACCATAAGGGGCGCGAGGGAGCACAACCTCAAGAACATCGACGTAACCATCCCGCGGAACGTCATGACGGTGATCACGGGCCCGTCGGGCTCCGGGAAGTCGTCGCTGGCCATAGACACCATATACGCCGAGGGCCAGCGGAGGTACGTCGAGAGCCTGTCGGCCTATGCCCGCCAGTTCCTGGAGCAGATACAAAAGCCCGACGCCGACTATATCGGGGGCCTCTCCCCCTCGATAGCTATAGACCAGAGGACCATATCCCGCAGCCCGCGCTCGACGGTGGGCACCATCACCGAGATATACGACTACATGCGCGTCCTCTACACCACCGTCGGAAAGCCCTACTGCTATAACTGCGGCTCGCCCATAGCGGCCCAGGACGCCGAGCGCATCATACAGAGGGTGATGGACATGCCCGAGGGAAGCCGCCTCCAGATACTTTCGCCCATAGTGAGGGAGCGCAAGGGCGAGTACAAGAAGGAGCTCGCCCAGATGCGGGCCGAGGGCTTCGTGAGGGCGAGGATAGACGGGGAGATGGCGGACCTCACGGAGGACATCTCCCTGGCGAGGCATAAGAGGCACACCATCGAGATAGTCATCGACAGGCTCATCATCAAGCAGAACATATCGAGGCAGCTCAAGAACGCCATAGACACCGCCCTCAGGTACTCCGACACCGTGATGATCCACCTCCTCGACGAGGACCTCGACATCCCCCTGAGCAGGACCATGGCCTGCCCGAACTGCGGCATAAGCTATCCCGAGATCAACCCGCGCTTCTTTTCCTTCAACTCCAGGCTCGGGGCCTGCCCCGCCTGCCGGGGCCTGGGCCTCGAGGGCATCGAGGAGTCCGAGGAGGACGTGGAGGGCCACAGGCCCTGCCGCGCCTGCAAGGGGCTGAGGCTCAGGAAGGAGGCCCTCAGCGTTAGGCTCAACGAAAAGAACATCGGCGAGTTCGCCGCGATGCACGCCTCCGACGCCCTGGAATTCGTGCGGAGCCTCCGCCTCACCCAGAGGGAAAGGAAGATAGCCTCGCGCATCCTCAAGGAGGTGACGGACCGCCTGGGCTTCATCGAAGAGGTCGGCCTGGGCTATCTGACCCTGGAGAGGCCCTCCCTGACGCTCTCCGGCGGCGAGGCCCGGAGGATAAGGCTCGCCACGCAGATGGGCTCCCGCCTCACGGGGGTGGTATACGTCCTGGACGAGCCCACGATGGGGCTTCATCCCAGGGACTGCCGCAGGCTCCTGGAAAGCCTCTCCCTCATCCGCGACGCAGGGAACACCGTCATCGTGGTCGAGCACGACGAGGACACCATGCTCTGGGCCGACCACATACTCGACATGGGCCCCGGGGCCGGACTGAGGGGCGGGTGGGTCGTGGCCACGGGGAGCCCCGCCGAAATCAAGAAGAACAAGGACTCCGTCACGGGAAGGTTCCTCAGCGGGGAAGCGGAGATACCCGTGCCCGAGAGGCGCAGGGTCCCCGTGGATTTCATAGAGATTAAGGGCGCGGCGGAGTTCAACCTTAAAAATATAGACGCAAGGATTCCCCTGGGGGTCCTCACCTGCGTTACCGGCGTTTCGGGCTCCGGAAAGAGCACCCTCGTCTTCGAGGTCTTGTACAAGGCCCTGGCCAGGCATCTTCACAAGAGCGGCGCCGTCCCCGGCAAGCACAAGGGCCTTGTCGGGATGGACAAGATAGACAAGGTCATATGCGTCGAGCAGGCCCCCCTGGGGAGGACCCCGCGGTCCAACCCTGCGACCTATACCGGGGTGTTCACCCTGATAAGAGACCTCTTCGCCGCGCTGCCGGATTCCAGGGTCAGGGGCTACAAGCCCTCGCGGTTCAGCTTCAACCTGGCGGGAGGCCGGTGCGAGACATGCAGGGGAGACGGCGTCAGGAAGGTGGAGATGCACTTTCTGCCGGACGCCTACGTGCCCTGCGACGTCTGCAGGGGGAAAAGATACAACAGGGAGACGCTCGAGATACGGTACAAGGGGAGGAACGTCTCCGAAGTGCTCGACATGACCGTCTCCGAGGCCCTGGAGTTCTTCTCGGCCATACCCCCCCTGAGGCAGAGGCTCGAGTCCCTCGAGGACGTCGGCCTGGGCTACATCAAGCTCGGACAGCCCGCCCCCACCCTGTCGGGGGGAGAGGCCCAGAGGATAAGGCTCTCGAGGGAACTGAGCAGGAAGGCCACGGGAAACACGCTTTACATCCTTGACGAGCCCACCACCGGCCTCCACTTCGTGGACATAGAAAGGCTCCTGAACGTGATAAACAGCCTCGTCGAGATGGGCAACACCGTGCTCGTCATCGAGCACAATCCCGAGGTGGTCAAGTCGGCGGACCACATCGTAGACCTGGGCCCCGAGGGAGGCACCGCCGGTGGCCGCCTGATAGCGGCGGGCACCCCCGAGGAGGTCTGCGAGGTCGAGGCCTCGCACACGGGCCGCGTGATGAGGGAAAAGCTGCGGCTCGACAGGAAAAGGAGGATAGCGTGAGTCAGCGCCTGGCGGCGATATTGCTTGTCCTCATCTCCCTTGCGGCCTGCGCGCCTGAGGAAAGCACCTACCGGAAGAGCTCGATAATCATGGACACCCTGGTGACCATCACCGTGGTGTCGGACTCGCGGCAGGAGGCCGAGGACGCCCTGGAGGCGGCCTTCGACGAGATACGCAGGCTCGAGGAACTCCTGAGCTTCTGGACCGAGGACAGCGAAATAGCCGCCATATACCAAAACGCGGGTGTCCGGCCGGTCAGGGTCTCCCCGGAAACGCTCGAGGTAGTCGAGCGCTCCCTCCACATCGCGGAGAAGACCGGCGGGGCCTTCGACCCCACCGTGGGTCCCGTGATGAGGCTCTGGGATTTCCGCGAAAAGAGGATGCCCGCCAAAAAGGAGATCGAGGGGAAGCTCGGCTTGGTGGACTACAGGAAGGTCGTCGTGGACAGGGAGGACTCCACGGTCTACCTGGAGGCCAAGGGCATGTCCTTCGACACGGGCGGCATCGCCAAGGGCTACGCCGTGGACCGGGCCGTGGAGGTCCTCAAGGAACGCGGCATGGAGTCCGGGCTGGTGGCCATCGCCGGAGACATACGGGGCTTCGGCCCCAGGAAATGGCGCATAGGCATACGCGACCCCCGCGGCGAGGGCGACGAAGACGTGATGGCGGTCCTGGAGCTCAAGGACAGGGCCGTCTCCACCTCCGGCGACTACGAGAGGTATTTCGCACTGGAGGGCAAGCGCTACCACCACCTCCTCGACCCAGAGACCGGCCTCCCGGCCCGGGGGGTGTGGAGCGCCTCGGTGATTGCCGGCGAGGCGGTGCTAACCGACGGATTTTCAACGGGAATCTTCGTCATGGGGCCGGACCGGGGGCTTGCCCTCCTCGAGAGCCTCGGCATGGAGGCGGTCGTGGTTGCCGAGGGGGGAGATGCGCATACCACCAGTGGAATCAGGGACCGGATAACTTGGCAAAAATGACCGCTCCCCCCCTCGTTAATTTTTAATGGAGTTTCTCATCAAATCCCTTATAAGACTTGACAATTTTTACATTTATGTTATATTAAAACATGAGCAGGATTCTGATCTTCAGCTCCAATCCTGACGAAAGCCGCCGCCTGGCCGACCTGGTAAGGAGCGACGACGCCACGGTTGTGGAGTCCTCGAGCCCCCTGACCGTAATGCACATTCTCAAGACCGACAGCATAGACCTGGTCGTCGCCAGCCAGGGACTTTCGGATATCGAAAAGGACGTCTTCCGGAACCTGGTGGAGACCTCAGCGCCCGGCGTGAGCATACTTTTCACAGGCCCCCCCTCGACGGACGGAAGAATCGCCTTCAGCCCCCCTGACTTCGGGCGCTTCATCCGGGAGAGCGTGGCCCTTTCGACGGGGCTCAAGGACGAGATCAAGGACCTGAAGGATTTCTCCATCTCCTTTGCCGACCGCCTCCTCCAGGTCTTCGAGGTGGACGACAAGTACTTCTTCAACAACTCCAACCTCACGGCCGAGCTTTCGGAGAAGATAGCCCGCCGCATGGGGCTTGCCGAGGACATGGTCGAGGCCGTCAGGATGGTGGCCCTGGTGAAGGACCTGGGGCGAGTGGGAATACAGCACCAGCTGCTGGAGGCGGAAAGAAAATTCGACCGCAAGGAGATGGTGTCCCTCAAGAAGCACCCCATCAACACGGTGGAGATGCTCAAGCAGCTCAATTTCCCCTGGAACGTCGAACCCCTGATAGCCCAGCACCACGAGCACTACGACGGGACCGGATATCCCATGGGCCTCAAGGGGAGGCAGATATCCGTGGGGGCAAGGATAATCCACATAGCGGAGAGCTACGTGGCTATGACCGCGGAAAGGCCCTACCGGAAGCGCCGGTCCAAGGAAGAGGCGCTTCAGGAGATAATCAGGAAGGCAGGAAGCCAGTTCGACCCGGAGATAGCCGAGATATTCCTGGCCGTGATAAAGGACACGCCCGAGCCGGCCAAGACCTCGGTGCTCCTTCTGGAGAGGGAGCCCAACGTGGCCTCCCTCCTGAGGCTGGGGCTCGACACGTCCAAGGTCGGCATCATATCCGTCTCCAACAGCTTCGATGCCCTGAGGCTGGCAAGACAAAGGACGCCGGACCTCATAATGGTGGACGTCGAGATCTTCGAGACGGACACCTTCGCGAGCTTTTTCGGCAGGCTCCAGAGCGTCAGGACGATACAGGACAAGCCCTTCGTGCTCATCGTTCCCGACGAGTACTACCCCAGGCGCTTCGAGGGCGAAAACGTCCACTACGTCTCGAAGCCCGTGGAGATGAGCGTCCTCATAAGCGCCATAAACAAGATCCTGGACGGCAAGAAGGCGAGGCCCGAAAAGCAGGAGGACGCCTCGGGCCTCACCGGAACTCTCGAGGATTTCAGCATCGACGACATCGTGCAGATACTCAACATCGGGCTGAAGACCGCCAACGTGGAGGTGGTCTCGGGCATCCGGAAGGGCAACATCTACACCGAGGGCGGACGGGTCGTCCACGCCTCCGTGGGCAACCGCGCCGGCAAGGAGGCCTTCGCCGAGATGCTCCGGTGGACCGAGGGCACATTTCGCATACGGCACGGGGAAACCACGGACCAGCACAACATCAGCATGAACACCATGCAGCTCCTTCTGGAGTCGGCCAAGGAGCAGGACTCCTCGAGGCGCTACGCCTGAGCCGCAAGGCTTGATTAGAGCCTCCACCGGCCTTATAATCTACAGATAATCCGCCAACCCAGGAATTCCAGGAGGGAAACCATATGGCCGAACACTCTTTCGACGTAGTGAGCAGGACCGACCTCCAGGAGGTCTCAAACGCCGTTGGCCAGGCAGTCAAGGAGATTACGCAGCGCTACGACTTCAAGGGGAGCAAGAGCTCCATAGACTTCAACCGCGACGCCGGGGAACTCACCCTGGTCTCCGACGACGAGTTCAAGCTCAAGAGCCTGGTAGACGTCCTCCAGAACAAGCTCGTGGGGCGGAAGGTCTCCCTGAAATCCCTCAACTACGGGAAGGTCGAGCCCGCAAGCGGAGGAACGGTCAGGCAGGCCGTAAAGCTTCAGCAGGGCATCCCCCAGGACAGGGCGAAGGAGATCGTCAAGCTCATTAAGGACATGAAAATAAAGGTCCAGGCCCAGATCCAGGGTGACCAGCTGCGGGTCAGGGGCAAGAAGCTCGACGACCTCCAGACCGTAATCCAGGCGCTCAAGGAAAAGGACTTCGACTTCCCCATGGAGTTCATAAACTACCGGTAAAGGACCTCCTGCCCGGACGGCGAAATCCCATTGCTTATTCCCCCCGCGCTGTGCTATGATTTCACGGGAAGTTTAATGGAGAGTCGTTGTAGTAAGACAGCAGGATTCATGCCTCGCGGTTCCATGACACGCCTCCTTAAAGCTTCACATTTTCAAATTTTCAGAAGGAGGTGGGTGTCAGATGCCAAAAGGCACGGTCAAGTGGTTCAATGAGTCCAAGGGCTACGGATTCATCACCACCGAAGAAGGCAACGATGTCTTCGTCCACTACTCGGCCATCCAGGGCGACGGCTTCAAGACCCTTGCCGAAGGCGATAGCGTCAGCTTCGACGTCGTCGAAGGCGACAAGGGCCCCAAGGCGGCCAACATCGTAAAGCTCTAAGCGCTACTAAGCCAGCGAGAGGCCGGCCCGGCTTGCCGGGCCGGCCTCTTCCGTTTCCAACCCCCATAAGAAAGCTGTTAAAATAGTGCCGTCATGGCGCCGGAGATGAAAGTCCTCGTGCTCGAGCCCTACTACGGGGGGTCCCACGAGTCGTTCATAAAGAGCCTGCTTAGGCTCCCCTTCTGCTTCGAGGTCATGACCCTGCCCGCGCGCAAGTGGAAATGGCGGATGAGGCTTTCCGCGCCATACTTCGCGCAGGAACTTAAAAAAACCCGGAGGCGTTTCGACAGGATAATCTGCTCCACCTTCGTGGACGTCGCCGCCTTCCGCGGCATGGCGCCTGGGTGGGTCCGAGACGCGCCCCTCCTTACGTATTTTCACGAGAACCAGTTCGCCTACCCCGCCCAGGTGGAAGACGAGCGCGACCTCCATTTCGGCCTCACCAACGCGACCACGGCCCTGGCGTCGGACTCCCTGGCCTTCAACTCGAAATACGACCTCAAGACCTTCCTGGCGGGCCTGAGGGGGCTCCTGAAGCACTCCACGGACATGAAGCTCCAGGACCCCGCCTCGCGAATAAGGGCAAAGTCCAGGGTCCTCCCCCCGGGGCTCGACTTCTCCAAGATAGACGCCGCCCCGGAACCCCGCCGAGGTGGCCCTCCCGTTGTGCTCTGGAACCACCGGTGGGAGCACGACAAGAACCCCGAGGCCTTCTTCGAAACCCTGTTCAGGCTCGACGGGGCCGGCGTGGATTTCAGGGTGGTGGTGCTCGGCGAGAGCTTCGAAAGAAAGCCGGCCGTCTTCGAAGAGGCCAGAGGCAGGCTCGGGCGCAGGCTCCTTCACTTCGGCTTCGCCAGGACCAGGCGCCAATACGCCCGGCGGCTCAGGCTCGGAGACATCGCCGTATCCACCGCCCGACACGAGTTCTTCGGCATCTCGGTGCTGGAGGCCGTGCGCGCCGGGTGCCGCCCTCTTCTGCCCCGGCGCCTTTCCTACCCGGAGATGTTCCCGAATAAGTTCCTCTACGAAGACGGGGATCTCTACGGGGAGCTCAGGGAAAACCTCCTCGAAGACCGGAGGCTCTCCGCCGAGGAGGCCAGGGCGCTTACCGAGCCCTACTCCTGGGAGGCCCTCGCCCCGTCCTATGAAGACTGGATAAGGAACGCCCGGCTGATGTAACCTATCTTAGGAGGCCGCCATGCAATGGACCCAGGCCCTCTCTGTGGGCATCGACATAATAGACGAGCAGCACAAGGAACTCCTTGAAAAGATAAACGACCTCGTCGAGGCGATAAGGTCCCACACCTGCAAGTACAAGATAGGCGACGTCGTGAAATTCCTCGAGGACTACGTGGTCTTCCACTTCGGCGAAGAGGAAAAGTTCATGATCGGCTTCGGCTACCCGGGCTACGAGCACCACAAGGCCCAGCACGAGGAGTTCATGAGGAATATCGAAAGGATCAAGGAGATCCTCCCGACCCTCGAGGGCGGCAGGAAGCCCGGCTCCTACGACCTCTCGGTGGAGACCAACCAGCTCGTAGTGGACTGGATAATCGAGCACATCTCCCAGGTGGACAAATCGCTCGGGAAATTCCTTTCCGGCAAGGTTTAGGGGGCCCGATGTCGCCTCGGAGCAATGGCCCGACATCCACTCCCGGGAATTATTAGCAGCCCGGGGAGAGGCCAAAAGCAGGGTTTAGTGGTATAATTTTTCCATGACCAGGAGTTTTTCCATACTTTTAGCCGCCCTTGGCCTTCTACTGCTCGTCGCCCCTCCCGTAGCTCCCCAGGGGTCTCCCGGGGTCATGGCGGCCAAGCTCGACGGAGTGATAAACCCTGTGGCGGCGGAGTTCACAACCCAGAGCATCGAAAGGGCCAACCAGGCCGGGGTAGAGGCCTTCGTCCTCGAGCTGGACACCCCCGGAGGGCTCGTCACGTCGATGAGGGATATAGTAAAGTCAATCCTGGGCAGCGAGGTGCCCGTCGTGGTCTTCGTCTCGCCCCCGGGGGCAAGGGCGGCCTCTGCCGGGACGTTCATAACCCTGTCGGCCCACGTGGCGGCCATGGCCCCCCAGACCAACATAGGCGCCGCGCACCCCGTGGCCATGGGCCAGGAGATGGACAAGACCATGGCCGAAAAGGCGGTAAACGACTCGGCCGCCTACATAAAAAGCCTCGCCGAACGGCGCGGCCGGAACGCCCAGTGGGCCGAGGACGCCGTCAGAAAGAGCGTCTCCGCCACCGAGGAGGAGGCCCTCGAAATGGGTGTGATAGACCTCGTAAGCGCGTCTCTTCCCGCCCTGCTCGCCGACATAGAGGGCATGGAGGTGGAGACGGCCGGGGGCAAGAGGGTCCTCCGGACGGAAGGGGCCGCGATTACCCGGGTGGAGATGGGCCTGAGGCACAGGGTCCTGGACGTCATAAGCGACCCGAATATAGCCTACATACTCATGCTCCTGGGCTTCTACGGGATATTCTTCGAGCTGACAAACCCCGGCGCCATCTTCCCCGGCGTGGTGGGGGGCATCTGCCTGATACTTGCGTTCTACGCCTTCCAGACCCTCCCCGTGAACTACGCCGGCATGCTCCTCATACTGCTCGGGGTCGTCCTCTTCATACTGGAGATAAGCGTCACGTCCTACGGCGCCCTCACCATCGGGGGCATAATCGCCATGGTGCTGGGCTCCCTCATGCTCTTTGAGGACGCGGGGCCCTTCGTGAAGCTCTCGATATACACCATACTGCCGGCGGTTGTCGTGACCGCCGTCTTCTTCACCATCGTCATCGGTCTTGCGTGGAAGGCCTTCAGGAGCAAGCCCACCACGGGCCGGGAAGGCCTCGTGGGCGTCGAAGGCACGGCCGCCTCGGAGGTCACTTCCGACGGGGGCACGGTGAAGGTCCACGGAGAGATTTGGTCGGCCGTCTCGGAGGAGCCTATCCAGGCTGACACCAAGGTCGTGGTCGAGTCGGTCGAAGGACTGAAACTCA
>JASFVA010000027.1:0-11093 GCA_050050055.1 Nitrospirota bacterium | reverse complement strand
CATCAGCATCGACTCCGCCTCTGCGGCGAGGCACGACCGCTTCAGGGGGCTCCAGGGCGCCTGGGACCTGTCCGTAAAGGCGATAAGGGACGCGGGAGACGTGGGCATCGAGACGCAGCTTGACGCAACACTTACCGATGAGAACGTCGAGGAGCTGGACGACCTGGTGGAGCTCGCCGCCGGGCTGGGAGCGAAGGCGGTAAACTTCTTTTTCCTCGTCTGCACTGGCCGTGCCATGCGCACCTCGATTTCCACTGAAAACTACGACTCCGCCCTCGCGAGAATAGCCGAGAAATTTGCCGCCGAGACCAGGCTCATGGTGAGGGCCCGGTGCGCCCCCCACATTTACAGGGTCCTGCACCAGGGCGGGTTCTCGTTGCCCGCGGGCACGCGGGGCTGTCTTGCCGGGAGGGCGTACATGCGCATCTCCCCCGAGGGAGACATAACCCCGTGTCCGTACATGCCCCTCGTGGTGGGAAACGTAAGGGAAGCCTCCCTAGGCACGATCTGGGAGGAGTCGCCCGAGCTGAAGAAGCTGCGCGGCGGAGGGCTTCGGGGCAGGTGCGGAATATGCGAGTTCGCAAGCATATGCGGCGGGTGCAGGGCCAGGGGTCTTGCGGAGCTGGGAGACTTCATGGAGGAGGACTCCCTTTGCTCCTATGACCCCGAAGGAGAGGCCAAGGTGGAGCTTAAGGGCCTCTTTTCGACCTCGCTTAAATGGGAAGACGATGCAAAGGAGAGGATCAGGAAGGTGCCTCCCTTCATACGGGGGATGATAGTCAACGCTGCGGAGGGGATGGCCAGGAAGCGGGGCATGGGAGCCGTCACTTGCGAACTCTTAGACGAGCTGAAGAAAATGAGGCACAGCCGCATGCAGTAGGCATGGCCTCTGTCGGGTGATTATCAAGGAGGATTGATCGATGATGGGGTGGATAAAGAAACAGCTGACCCTCCTCGCGGGGGTTGCCATCGCGGTAGTCGGCATAATCGTTGGCTCAAAGTACGGCGCGGTTTACAACGACTTCCCGCTGATAGGAGCCAGGACCGCGGTATGGATCTGCGCCCAGACGATGCTTCTGTTCGCCGCCTTCATCCTTGCCGTTCCCGTTTTCGTCCTGATAATCGAGATTGCCGGGCACGTGAAAAAGGACGAGAGGCTCGACAGGCTCGCCAAGGACTTCGCGAGGCTTCTTCCCATGTCCTATGCCATAACCGCGCTGCTCGGGGGCCTCTTCACGCTTGTCAGCTACTCTCTTTTCCCCAGGTTCATGAACTATATGACCGAGGGGTTCAAGCCCACCTATATAGCATTTTTTGTGTTTATCGTCCTTGAGTCGACGGCCCTGTATTTCTACTGGACTACGTGGGACAAGCTCAAGGGGGAGAAAAAGAAGCAGCACATCTACCTCGGCGTTGTCCTGAACGTGCTCGGAACGCTGGTCATGATGACGGCCAATATCTGGGGCTCTTTCCACCTGAGCCCAGCGGGGGTGGACGCCGCGGGCAAGGTGGTGGACCTTAAGGCTGCGATATTCAACCTGACCTTCTGGCCGCTCAACATCCACAGGTTCATCGCGAACGTCTCCTTCGGCGGGTTCATCTGCGCGGCCTACGCCGCATACAAGTATCTTTCTGCGGGTACATCTGAGGAAAAGGCCCACTACGACTGGATGGGCTACACGGGCAATTTCATAGGGGTTGCCACGATGATATTCCTCCCCTTTGCCGGCTACTACTTCGGCATGGAAATCTACAGGTTCAACGCCCAGATGGGCATAACCTTCATGGGAGGGGCGCTTTCGAAGATCTGGCTGCTTCAGGCCGTGGTGATGGCGGTGATATGGATAGGCGTCTGCTACTACCTGTGGATAGGGCTGGACCGCATTCCCGGCTCCGAAAAATACAGGAAATACATTCCTTATCTCAGTTGGGGGCTGATACTGGCCTTTGCCGTGTGGGCCACGCCGAGGGCCTGGGTCGTCTCCCTCGAGGACATCGCGGGCGGCGTCCACCCCATCTTCGGGACGGTGGGCATCATGGCCCCGAAGATAGCGGCGGTCAACATCGCCATACTCGGCGTGATAGTCACGTTCCTGATAAGCAGGCGGGCGGGGAAGATAATCCCCGAAGGCAGAAAGGGCTACGTCTACATCCAGTGGGTGATAATCCTCCTGGTGATTGCCGTAAACCTCGTCGCCCTCTACTACAGCTACCAGGTGCCCTCGGCGACGAGGATAAGGCTGTCTATATATACGTTCATCTTCATGCTGCCGGCGATTGCGCTGATCTACTTTTTCGACGGACTGCTGCTCAGGGGAGCGCAGAGCCGCGGCGAAGTGAAGTGGGGCACAATGCCGCCGAGGGCCCAGTATGCCCTCATCGCCGTTGCGGTGTCCAACGTCTGGGCGATGGCCCTCCTGGGCTACGGCAGGGCCGCGGCCAGGCTCAACTGGCACGTCTACGGGGCGCTTCAGGATAAATCTCAGTACGCGGGCCTGCCGTCCATGGGCACCGCGACCATAGTGATATCTGGCATAACGATCCTGTTTCTGGTTCTGCTAGGTCTGGTCTTCAGGTTCACGGGCGTCGAAAAGGGAGGTGCAAAATGAAAGGGGGAGTGTCGCTCATAATAGTTGCCCTTGCGGTCACGGGGTTTTACGCCTGGTTCGGGAACTCCATACCGCAGTCCGCATGGGAGGCGCCCAAGACGAAGGAGCTTTCGGAAGACATGACCCCCCGCGAGCTGGCCTCGGTGGGAAAGGAGATATTCAGGTCCGCGGGTTGCGGCGTATGCCACAGCGTAACGGGAGAGGAGCTCCGGGGCCCCGACCTCTCCAGGATCGGCTCCGTCAGGGATACGGAGACCCTGGTGTTCATCCTCTACGCGGGGACGGACGTGATGCCGCCGGCGAACAAGCCTCCGGCAAACCTGAGCGACGATGAAATAACCGCAGTGGTCGCATACATGCAGAGCCTGGGCGCACGCCCCACTGTGAGAATAGGCGATATAGAGCCGCCCATGTGAGTGATCGGAGGAGCGAGATGGAAGGTAACGACAAAAAGGGCATACCGTCGGGGATCATAGCCCTGGCGACAATAATCGGTGCTTACATAGCGATGCGGTACGTGGTTCAGCCGCCGTTTCCGGCCAACCTGACGAACTTCTACATGCTTTTCATAATCGCCGGAGTTGTCATCTATATAACCCTGAGCGACGAGAGAATAGAGGAGTTCCTCGACTTTATCTCGCTGAGGTCGAAGCTCCCGGCCGTATGGGACTTGTCCAGAAAGGCCATCCTGGCGCTCATCCCCCTCTTCGTGGCCTTCAATGTGTACTCCGCCCAGAAGGTCACCTATGCGCCGCCGGCGGAGCTCTTTCAGCCGCATGTGACACCCCCGAAGTGGACAGTGGACCTCGAGATACCCGAATGGGCGGCCCACTTCGAAAAATGGTCGGAGGAGCACATAGAGGAGGGCAAGAATATCTACGAGGACAACTGCCTGCCCTGCCACGGCAAGGAAGCCGATGGCAAGGGGCCCATGGCATCGGCAATAAGGTATCCCGCGGCGCCCACTAATTTCAGGGAGCCCGGCACGATTGCGCAGCTTCCGCTGGGCTACGTCTACTGGCGGGTCAGGGACGGTGGCATATTCGACAAGCAGTTCAATTCTGCCATGCCCGGCTGGGGCGACGAGCTCGACGACGATGAGATTTGGAAGGTAATAATGTACACCTACACCAAGGCTGGTGTTAAACCCAGGACGTGGGAGGAATAGGGAGAACAGTATGGAGAATGCAAGACTCAGGGCCGCAGACGCGACCGAACCCACGGTGCCGTTTCAGCGAAGCAGGGTATACGAGCTTCTCGCCCATGCGCTGGGCGAGCCGTCAGGGGCGTTCCTGAAATTCGCGAAGGGCGGCGGCCTCCTCTCGAGCATCGAGGAGGCCCTGCGGCACCACCCCCAAGGGGGGGGCGTCCAGCTGCAACCGCTCGCCGAGGCCATCGATGATGCGAAGGGCGCAACCGTGGAGGAGCTTTCCTCCTGGTATTCGGCGCTGGTTTCCCCGAGTCGTAGCCTTGTATATGAGTGCAAGTACCATCCGCCCCTGAACGCCATGGAGGAGATGGCCGACGTGGCCGGGTTTTACAGGGCTTTCGGATTGGAATTTGAAGGCGACAGGGCGGACCATCTGTGCATGGAGCTCGAGTTCATGAGGCTTCTTGCCCTTAAGGAAGCCCGGGCGCTCCTGGACGGCGAGGGCGACAACGCCGAGATTTGCGTTTCTGCCCAGAGGGAGTTTATGGGCTCCCACCTGGGCAGGTGGGTCGGGTCCCTTTCGCTGATTACGGAAAGCACGAGGTTCTACGGCCCGCTCTGCCGGTTCCTGGCCGGCTGGATGGGCGCCGAATGCTCCTACCACCTGACCGAACCGGAGGAGATATTCTATTCGTTTTCCGACAGGGCGGGCATTGAGCACATATCTCCCGCATGCGTAAAGGAGGCAGACTGATATGAGGGGATTCGATCGCAGGGAGTTTCTCAAATGGTCTTTGGCCGGAGTGGCGGGGCTGGCCGCGAGCTCGCCCAAACTCGCCTTCCTTCAGCCCTTATCCGTCGATAACCCCCTGGAATATTACCCGGACAGGGGATGGGAAAAACTCTACAGGGACAAGTTCCGCTACGACAGCATTTACCACTTCACCTGCGCCCCGAACGACACCCACAACTGCCTCCTCAGGGCATACGTGCGTAACGGCATCGTCGTAAGGATTGGACCTACCTATGCCTTCGGCAAGGCCACCGACTCCTACGGCAACCAGGCCACCCACCGCTGGGAGCCCAGGTGCTGCCAGAAGGGGCTCGTCCTGAACAGGAGGTTCTACGGGGACAGAAGGGTCAAGCAGACGATGGTGCGCAAGGGATACCGCGACTGGATAAAGGCCGGCTTTCCCAGGGACCCGGAGACCGGAAAGCCGCCCAAGAAGTACTTCAAGCGCGGAGAGGACAAGTGGCTCAAGGTCTCCCACGAAGAGGCCTACGAGCTAGTGGCGAAGGCGACCCTGAACATCGCCGAGACCTACTCGGGCGACAAAGGGGCGGAGCTGCTCAGAAGGCAGGGCTACGACGCCGACTCCATAGCTATGATGAAGGGTGCCGGCACGCAGGCCCTGAAGCTCAGGGGCGGCATGCCGCTTCTGGGCCTCACGAGGCTCCTGGGGCTCGTGAGGAACGCCAATATGATGGCCCTCGTGGACGACCACATCAGGAAGACGGGTCCCAAGAAGTCGATGGGCGGGAGGCACTTCGACAACTATTCATGGCATACCGACCTCCCTCCGGGCCACCCGATGGTCACGGGCCAGCAGACGGTCGACGTGGACCTCTCCATGGCCGAGCACTCCAAGCTCATAACCCTCTGGGGAATGAACTGGATATCCACCAAGATGCCCGACGCCCACTGGCTCACCGAGGCCAAGCAGAGGGGGTCGAAGGTGGTAAACATCACCATAGAGTACCAGTCCACGGCGAACAAGTCCGACGAGGTAATCGTCATAAGGCCCGCCACGGACCACGCCCTCATGCTCGGCGTGGCCCACATACTGGTGAAGGAAGGCCTGTACGACGAAAAGTTCGTGAAATCCTTCACGGACCTCCCGGTGCTCGTCAGGACGGACAACCTTCAGTACCTGAAGGCGTCGGACGTCATAAGCGGGTATGCGCAGGCCGATATCAAGAACTACGTCTCAGTCTTCAAGGAGGGAGAAAAGCGCCCCGTGCCCCTCAAGCAAGGGGTGCAGTACATCCCCGAGGCCATGAGGAAGGACTGGAGCGATTACGTGATCTGGGACTCCAAGGCGGGAAAGCCCGTGGCCCTGAACCGGGACCAGGTGGGCGGGAAGTTCGAGGAACTCAACGTGGACCCCGCCCTCAGGGGAAAGTTCCGCGTCAAGACCGTCAGCGGCGAGGAAGTGGAGGTCCGGCCGGTCTTCGACGTAATCATGGAGTACATAGACTACTTCACTCCCAAAAGGACGTCCGAGATAACCTGGGCCCCCGAAGAGGCAATCAGGAACCTGGCGAAGGATCTTTCACGGAACCAGGGCAAGACGTTCTTTGCCGTGGGAATGGGGCCCAACCAGTTCTTCAACGCCAGCCTCAAGGACAGGGGCATATTCCTGCTGGCGGCCCTCACCAACAACATCGGCCGCATAGGGGGCTCTCCCGGCAGCTACGCGGGCAATTACCGCGTGGCGCTCTATAACGGCTTGCCCCAGTACGTGGCGGAGAACCCCTTCGACATTGAGACCGACCCCAAGAAGATGGCCAGGGTGAAACCCTACCTGAAGTTCGAGTCGGCCCACTACTTCAGCCACGGCGACAAGCCCCTGAAGCTCGGAAACAAGAATTTCACGGGCAGCTCGCACATGCCCACCCCTACGAAGTTCCTCTGGTTCGCCAACAGCAACTCCATCATAGGCAACGCCAAGTGGTCCTACGACCTGGTGGTGAACACCATACCAAAGCTGGAGTCCATAGTGATGCACGAGTGGTGGTGGAGCATGTCCTGCGAGTACTCCGACGTCGTGTTTGCCGTGGATTCCTGGGGCGAGTTCAAGCATCCCGACCTCTGCGGCTCAGTCACCAACCCCTTCAACCAGGTCTTCCCGCGCTCGCCGCTGAAGAGGATATTCGATACGGTGGGGGACATCGACGTCTTCGCCGGAGTGGGGGGCAAGCTTGCCGAGCTGACCGGCGACAAGAGGTTCAAGGACTACTGGAAGTTCGTATCCGAGGACAACGTGGGCGCCTACCTGGAAAGAATCGCGAAGGCAAGCAGCACGCTCCGGGGCTTCACCTTCAAGGAAATAGAAAGGCGCGCCCTGGAGGGCGTTCCGACTATGAAGAACCTGCGCACATATCCCAAGGTCAGCGGGTGGGAACAGACGAACGAGAACAAGCCCTGGTACACGAAGACGGGCAGGCTGGAGTTCTACCGCGAGGAGCCGGAGTTCATCGAGCACGGGGAAAACATCCCCGTCTACCGCGAGGCGATCGACGCGACTTTCGTGGAGCCCAATGTCATAGTCGCCAGAAGCATGCCCATGCTCAAGCCGTCCCAGCCCGAGAAATACGGAATCAGCAGGGACGCCCTGGATACGGAGACCAGGCAGGTCAGGAACGTGGTGAAGACCTGGGAGGAGCTAAGGAAGACGAAGCATCCGCTGCCGAAGGAGGAGGGCTATAGGTTCCTCTTTATAACGCCAAAATACAGGCACGCGGCGCACTCGATGCCCATAGACATAGACATGATAACCGTCTACTACGGCCCCTTCGGCGACCTCTACAGGCACGACAAGCGAAAGCCCTGGATTGGCGAGGCGTATGTCAACATGAACCCGGAAGACGCCAGGGAACTCGGAATCAACGATGGCGACTACGTCTGGATAGACGCAGACCCCGAGGACCGGCCTTACAGGGGATGGAAGAAGGAAGACAAGGACTACAAGGTCGCCAGGATGATGACCCGCGTCAAGTACTACAGCGCCATACCCAGGGGTGTGCTGCAGATGTGGCACAACATGTACCAGGCCACTCACGGCTCCGTCAGGGGGCATGAGACTAACCCCGACGGCCTTGCCAGAAACCCGGATACGAACTACCAGTCCATATTCCGCTACGGCGGCCACCAGAGCTGTACGAGGGCGTGGCTGGGACCCACGCTCATGACCGACACGCTCGTCAGAAAGGGGGTGTTCGGGCAGCAGATAGGCAAGGGGTTCGCGGCTGACATACACTGTCCTGTCGGGGCGCCCAGGGAGTCTTTCGTCAGGGTGATAAAGGCCGAGGACGGAGGGGTAGCGGGCAAGGGCCTCTGGAGGCCCGCCATGCTTGGCTTCAGGGCCGGATACGAGAACGAAATGATGAAGAAATATCTCAAAGGGCAGTACATAGGATAGACAGCATAAAGGAGGAAGCATGCCCAGGAACCGCGTATACAACTGGCAGATAAGGAGGGAAACGGTCTATCCCTTTGAGGGTGCAAGGCCCGAGAAGCAGTTCGCCGCCGTCTTCGACATCAACAAGTGCATAGCCTGTCAGACCTGCACTATGGCCTGCAAGCAGACCTGGACCACGGGCAACGGGCAGGAGTATATGTTCTGGAACAATGTGGAGTCGAAGCCCTACGGGTTCTATCCCCTTGCCTGGGACGTGAAGCTCCTGGACAAGCTCGGTACGCAGAGCTGGGAGGGCGACAAATACACGGGCAAGACGATATTCGAAGCAGCCCCAAAGGGAATGGTCACCGAGGGCTTCCTGCCCGAGGAGTACGATTATTCCTACCCCAACGTGGGCGAGGACGAGCCCTTCGGGGCCGTGGGGAGGGGAGACTACATAACCGTCCCCCACAGGATATGGCACTTCTACCTTGCCCGGATATGCAACCACTGCACATACGCTGCATGCCTGTCGGCTTGCCCCAGGAAGGCCATTTACAAGAGGGCCGAAGACGGCATAGTGCTGGTGGACCAGAGCAGGTGCAGGGGATACAGGGAATGCGTGCGGGCTTGCCCGTACAAGAAGGTGTTTTTCAACAAGGTCACCAGGGTATCCGAAAAGTGCATAGCCTGCTACCCGAAGGTCGAGGAGGGCCTTCAGACGCAGTGCATAACCACCTGCATCGGTCGCATAAGGTTAAACGGCTGGATTCATCCACCGGAAAAGGCCGACCCGGAAAACCCCTTGGACTACCTCGTGCACGTCAAGAAAGTCGCCCTACCGCTCTTCCCGCAGTTCGGCCTTGAGCCCAACGTCTACTATATCCCCCCCGTGCACATAAACGCTCCTTATTTGAAGCAGATGTTCGGCCCGGGGGTCGAGAATGCGATAAAGCGGTACAGAACCACCTGGGAAGACAGCGAGCTGCTCGGGGCCCTGACGCTCTTCGGGACGACGGAGCAATGGATCTCGAAGTTCAAGGTATCCAGGGGAGTGGCCAAGGGCTACGACGCCGAAGGCAAGGAGCTCATCAAGGTGCCGATAACGGAGCCTACTTACATCAGGCCCTTTTACGACGAGAAACTCAAGGTTTACCGACATAACATCACTTAGGAGGCAAGGGGAAATGGGTAGTGTGAATTGCGGATATCGGGCAAAATGCAAGACCGTGGCCCTTTGCTTTGCGCTCTGCGCGGTGATTGTCCTCCATGCGTCCGATGCTAGTGCACGGGGGCTTGTTTTTCTTGCAAAAAAAGTGGCCGGGGACCTTCCCCTTGAGGCCGGGGACCAGGTTTGGGAGACCGCCGAAGCGCTGGAGGTTCCGCTTTCGGCACAGGTCATGGAAAAGCCGAGGGTGTACGAAACCTCGGTCGAAAAGCTCAGGATAAGGGCAATCCATAACTCCTCCGACATTGCCTTCCTGGTGGAATGGGAGGACGAGACCGAGGACAAAGTCCTGGACCTCGACAGGTTCTCCGACGCCGCGGCGGTGGAGTTCCCAAGTTCCGCCGCCAAGTCCAAACCTCACTTCGCCATGGGTGACGACGACAACCCGGTGAACATCTGGTACTGGAAAGCCGCCTGGCAAAAAGACGGGGTGCATGAGCACCAGAAAGCCGCCGAAGGAGAGTACGCCCCCCGGTTTTATACTGCCGATAACCATGTATTGCTGGATGATTTCCTGCCAGGGGTGCTTGCCGGCAACCCCGTATCTACCCAGGTGCGCTCTCCCGTGGAGAACATCGTCGCATCCAGTTTCGGAAGCGCCACGGACATGGAGAAGTCCGACAACCAGGACATCGGCGGCGCCGGCAAATGGGACTCTGGCAGGTGGGCGGTCGTGTTCAAGAGGGCGGTTGCCTCGGAGGACAAGTACGACGCGAGCTTTGCCGAGGGCCGGGTGACGCCCGTGTCCTTTGCCGTGTGGGACGGCTCGGAAAACCACACCGGGGGCAGAAAGTCTGTGTCCACCTGGTATTTCGTGGGCCTGGAGACGGAGGAAAAAGCCACCGTCTATATCTATCCGATGGTCGCTTTTCTCGCGGCGCTGGCCATTGAAGCGGCCATCATAATGGGTATCAGAAAAAGGAGGGGATGACATATGCGCCCGAAAGTCTCGTCAGGTAGGGTCCCCCAGTACGCTCTGGACTGGCTGGCCTCTTCGCGGCTGGGCTTCCTGGAGGACCTTGGCAAGGGGAAGCCCATGAGGTATTTCTCGGCCCATTTGCCGGTAATGGCCACCTGGCGGGAGGGCGAGAGGTTTCCGGTAAACATGACAGTCAAGGGCCTTGGGCTCATACCCTGGGAAAGGGATCTGCAAGACCATACAAACACTCTGGAGGGGGTCATCGCCGAGGCCCGCACCATGCCCTGGCACGAGAGCCTGCCCAGACGGATCGAGGCGGCCTCGAGGACGTACAGGAGCTCCGGGAACTTCGACCCCTGCCTTCTCGGGGGCCTCGAGATCTTCGAGGGCAGGGCATACGAAAACCTTCTCGAAAACCCCATGACGAGCCTTCTCTACGTGGGCATGGCCGACAGCCCCGAAGGCATGCGCTACATCAGCTTCCAGGTAAACGGCGAGGTGGAGATACTGGACAGGGACAACGACTATTACAGATACCTTCTGGCGGCGAGGAAGCTCTTCGAGTTCGACAAGTTCCACCTCTATCAGCCGGACTACCCCTTCGGCTACCTCATAAGGGTCACTGAAGTGCGCGACAAGTCCCCGTGGTCAAAGCCCCGGCACGGGGGGAATGGTCCATATAATTCTACCCAAGACTGATGGATACGGGATCAACCGGATTCTCATATACGGAGGGTTGTTAGTGTAAATGAGGCATAGGGGAATGGCAAAAAGAACCCAAACAGTGCTAAGCGGACTTGGATTCGAGCGGCTCCTCGACGAGTCCGTGAGGGTTCACGGGCACCTCTGCGCGGGGCAGGTCCTGGGGGTGAGGATGTCCATGCTCGGCCTTTCGGGAATCGGTTTGACCGACCCCAGGGGGGCCGACCGGAAGAAGCTCATCGTCTTTGTGGAGATGGACCGGTGCGCCACCGACGCTGTGCAGTCCGTCACGGGGTGCAGCCTG
>JASFVA010000026.1:0-11135 GCA_050050055.1 Nitrospirota bacterium | reverse complement strand
GGAAGGACGTGGACGTAGGAGGCGGGGTTTATGTTTATCCCCAGGTCGCGGGCCTTGACGTCCATGTCGTTCTGGAGGGCCGGGACGAAGGGGGACCTGCCGATGTACACGGGGTTGAAGCCCAGGAATATGTGGTGCATGGCCGTGTTGAAGACCACGGTCATGTCTGTGATGGCCCGGGGCCCCGCCGCGCCGTTTTCCTTGAGCCCTTCGGTTATCTTAACAAGCAGCTCGTTTATCCCCGAGACTATGGCCTCCTGCATCCTCTCCAGGCCGTCGTCGTTGGTCATGGCATAGGTTATCCTGGACATGACGTCCTCGCCGTAGGGCACCTGGGGGTTCATCATGGACTCCGTGGCCACCACGGCGCCGGTGGCCATATCGCACAGATAGGCGGCCACCGTCGTGGTGCCCACGTCCACGGCGATGCCGTAGTTGTGCTCCACGAAATGGGGCTCGACCATTACGATCTCCCTGCCCATCCAGACCGAGACCGTGACCTTCCAGTCGCCCTCCCTGATGGCGTCCTGGAGGCCCTTGAGGACCGTGTAGTCGATGGCCAGGCCGGCCAGGCCGTATTCCTCCTCGAGGGCCGTCCTCAGCCGCTCCAGGTCGCTCATGGAGATGTCGTGGAGCGTGGGCTTCCGGAGCTCCACGAAGTATTTCCTCACGGCCGGGTCGAGGGCGATGGTTATCTCCTTCGCGGCCTTCCTGACTATCTGCTTGCCCGCCCTGGACTTCTCGGGCACGAAGATCTTCACGTCGCCGTGCAGCCTGGTGGAGCAGGCCAGGCGGGTGTTGGGCCCGTCCTCGGGCTTCACGAACTTCTCCTCCGCCTCGGAAAAGGGGCTCAGGTGGGCCATCCTGGAATCGATGTTGTCCTTTTCGAAATAGCCCTCCTCCACCCTGACCTTGCACTTGCCGCAGGTGCCCTTGCCCCCGCATATGGCCTCCAGGTCCACGCCGAGCTGCTGCGCTGCGTCGAGCAGGGGCTTTCCGTCCTCCACCTCCCCCCTGCTTCCCGAGGGTTGAAATATCACTTTATGCCTTTTGCTCATTCTCCGTCCTCCACGGTAACCACTATAGTTCTGGGGTCCTCCTTCGGCTGCCTCCTGCCGTAGGGGCATATGTTAATGCAGAAGCCGCAGTTGGGCTTGCCCGACAGGGCCCTGATGCCCTCCTTGTGGGAGGAGCACGCCGCGTAATCGATGAGTTCGGGGAAGGGGCTCTCCCTGGACCAGTCCTCGCCCGAAAGCGCGCCGGAGGGGCACATCTCCACGCAGAGGCGGCACCGGCCGCATCTGCTTTCCTCGATGGGCCCGTCGGCCTCCAAGGGGGCGTCGGTGAGCACCGTGGCCAGGCTGAGCCTCGGCCCGTAGACGGGGCTTATGAGGAGCCCGTTCCTTCCGACCCACCCGATGCCGGCGCAGGTGGCGGCCACCTTGTGGCTGAAAAGCCCGTAGAGCTTCGAGACGAAGGTGTCGTTTATCCTGTCGGAGTCGGGGGGAATGGAGAGGAACCTGTAGCCCCTTTCCCTCAGAAACCTCTCCGTCTTCTTCTGGAGCGCGCCCAGGAGGCGCAGGGTGTCGGAGTTGAGCTTGCGGTCCACGCCCACGGAGACGGCCCTGTTCAGGTGGCCTATCTCCCCGGCGATGGCCGCGTCCACACGGGCGAAGCCCACCACCGTGGCCCCCTCCTCGACGAGGTAGTCCTTAAGCTCCGTGAGATTCATGACTCCCTGTTCGCCTCGGCCTCTTCCTTGAGCTTCTTCAGCGCGCTTATCATGTTGATGGCGTCCTTCAGGGCGTTGGTGGCGTCGGCGGCGTAGCCGTCGGCCCCCCACTTGTCGGCCACGTCGCGGGAGACCGGGGCGCCGCCGATCATTATCTTCACGTTGGGGTTCTTCTTCCTGAGGTCATCTATGACCTTCTTCATGCCCACCATGGTGGTGGTCATCATCGCCGAGAGGCAGACCAGGTCCGAGTCGGTCCTCATCTGCTCCTCCACGAACTTGTCCAGGGGCACGTCGCGCCCCAGGTCGTAGACGGTGAAGCCCGCCACGTCGAACATCATCTTGACGATGTTCTTGCCGATGTCGTGCACGTCGCCCTCCACCGTGCCGATGACCACCGAGCCCTTGACGCCCAGGTCCATCTGCTTGACGTGGGGCTTAAGTATCTCCAGGCCCGCGTAAAGGGCGTCGGCGCACATGAGAAGCTCGGGGACGAAGTACTCCTGCTTCTCGAAGAGGTCGCCCACCTTCTGCATCCCCGTGACCAGGCCGGTGAATATGGCGTCGTTGGCCTCGATGCCCTCGTCGAGGGCCGTCTGCGCCCACTCCTTGGCGGCGTCCTCGTCGTACTCGATGACGGCGTCCTTCAGCTTGTCCATTATCTCTTGCTTTCTCTCTTCGGTTACCATGGCGCATCCCTCCTGTATTGTCACTTGCCGTAGCTTCTAACGGTTTCCATCATGGCCCTGAAATTCGCCGCCGGCACCGTGGGCCAGATGTCGCAGCCGGGCCACACGGCGCTCACGCCGTCGTCGAGGCATTTGCCGATGGTCTCCCGGACGAGGTCCTCGTTGCCCGAGACGAGCACGTTGTAGGGGTCGTAGTTTCCGAAAACCAGGGCGCCCGGGCCGAGCTTCTTCCGGGTGTCGGCCACGTCGTTCTTCTGGTCCACGCTTATGGCCCCGGCCCCGGACTCCACCATGAAGCCCACTATGTCGTTGGTCTTGCCGCAGATGTGCAGAACGCTGGGGGCCTTTATCTCGCTGAATATGGCCTTCAGGTGCGGAAGTATCAGGCCCTTGAAGGCCCTGGGGCTGAGGACGTCGGAGGTGGCCCCCATCTCCCTGACCGTGATGTAGTCCACCCCGGCCTTCTCGAACTCCCGGGCCACCTGCACTATCACCGCCGAGAGCTTCTCCATCAGGGCGTTGACCTTGTCGGGCTTCTTGAAGGACAGCTTCAGGAGGTCGTTGAGCTCCATAACCTGCCCGGCCAGCGTGAAGGGGCCCAGCACGTAGGTGCCCACGGGGACCCTGTCGCCCAGGTCCTTCTTGGCCAGCCCCACGGCCTCGCGCAACAGGGGGACCCTGCCCTTTTCGGCGATGTCCGTGGGGACCTGGATGTCCATCTCGGCCTCGCCGTGGATTATCTTTTCCTTTATCGTCGGGTAGAGAAGGTCCTCCGAGTGGGGGTAGGTGTTTATCTCGCACCCCAGGGCCTCGGCCTCCACGCAGAGGTCGAAGGGCATGACGCAGCAGTCGAAGCCGAAGAGCTTGTTGGTGGTGGCCGCCGTCTCGGCCATCTGCCGCGCGTCCAGGTGGACCTGGGCGAACTTGTACCCGAGCTGGTTGAGGCCCTCCGTGGTGACGTTGCCCATCCCGCTGAAGCACGCGGGCCTGTCCGTGGGCTCGCCGGCGAAGAGCTTGAGGACCCTTTCCTTTGAAGTCATAGTTTCCGACACTGTGTACGCTCCTTTCGTCTTTATATCCAATGACCCTACTTGGTCCTTGCTTTCTTCCTTGCCCCGCCGGCCTCGAGTTTGTCGAGAAAGTCGGCGAAGTACTTCCTGATGGGGAGACTCTCGTTCTCCGGCACGTCGGAGGTCTCGTCGTAGACGAGGGTGCTGAGCAGTATGTGCGCCGTAGCCACGGCGGGGAATATCCTGGGGGCGGTCACTATCGGCCCGTAGAGGTTGAAATCGCTCCACAGGGCCGAGGACATGCCCTGGGCCACGGCGTCCATGGCCCTGAAGCCCTCGAGCCCCCAGGCCTCCTTGGAGGCCTTCCACATGTGGGTGCCGTTGGAGTAGGCGCTGCCGCAGGGGAGCCCCAGCTTTTCCTTTATGAGCCTGTTGGCCAGGAGGGAAAACGAAGTGGCCGGAAGGTTCATCACCGAGGTGTCCACCAGCACGGAGTCGAACTCCCCGGCCCCCTGCCCCAGGAGGCTTTCCAGGGACTTCAGCCTTCCCGCCGGGCCCTGGTCTGCGTCGTCGAAAGCCTGTATTATAACGTGCTTGATCCCCAGGTCCTTGAGCCTCCGGACCTGCCCCCCGACGTCCTTGTCCCAGGGGGTTATGCTGTTATAGAGAAAACGCTCCTGCAGGCCGAGCTCGGCCACGTACTCCGTGGCCTTGGCCCGCTTGTCGGCCATCCACATGTCTATGCCGAAAGGCATGTCGGTGACCTCGCGGTAGAAGTCGATGTATATCTTGGCCTCCTCCGCGGAGTTGGCCACCATGGCCACCATGGAGGGTATCCCCGTGGAGGCCGAGAGCTCCTCCTGCCTCTTAATGAGCTCGGCGGCCCTTTCGCGGTCGAAGTTGCCCTTGCGGTCCTTGAGAATCCTGTCCTTGTTATGGAACATCGATGCTATCAGAAGCGGCGGGCGCTCGCCGGGCTGGCCGCCCACCTTCACTCCGCTTATCTCGAATACTTTCTGCTCCTTGGCGAATCTAAACATTATATCCCTGGCTCCTTAGTAGTCTTTGTTGCGGCGCCGGGGGGCGCCTCTCCCCCCGGCGCCGTGGCCCGCATCAGTAAATGCCGTGGTCGAACTTCGGCTGCGGCAGGTACTCCCACTCCTCACCCTTGCGGAACTTGGCCTCGATGTCCAGGCACTTGAGGGCGTACTCGAAGGCATAGGGGATGCCCGGCCCGCCGGGCACGAAGCCCGCAAGTATCATCCCCACCGAGGCGGCCTCGAAGATCTCGCCGGTGGTCGCCCCCGCCTCTATGGCCGGGATGACGTGGATGATGCACCGGGGCGAGCAGTACGCCACGCCGCCGGACATGAACATGAGCTCCTTGACCTTCTTCGAGAGCGCCCCCTCGCCGAAGATGCTTTCGTAGAAATCGGCGAAGGTCTTGCCCGGGACGGGCGTGACGGTGTTTACGATCTTGAACATCCTGGGGACGAACCCCATGTGCTCCTTCATGTACGCGTTGACCTCGTCGGCCGTCATTTTAGTGACGTCGTCGCTCATAGCCTTACCTCCTTCTTGAGCCGCCGGGCCTTCCTGCGGCTTGGTCCCGGCAAAGAATTTAAGCAGCGTTTCCCAAAAGCCTCCCATCGTTACCGCCTTTCCCTAACGGGTTCCACAAGGCTTTGCCCCCACGGAATCTTGCTTCATCGTCACCTCCCCCTGAGTCTATTTTCAGAGTTTCCACTCCCTCGCAGTCCGTATGAATTTCTGTATGTTTTCATACGGCACTGTCGGAGGGATGTCGCAGCCGGGCATGAGGACGAAGCCGCCGTCGGTCCCGACCTTCTCTATTATCCCCTTGCAGGTGGCCTCCACCTGCTCGGGCGTCCCCTGGAGCATCACCGCCACGGGGTCGACGTTGCCTGCGAAGCACATCTTGCCGTGGAGGGTCTCCTTCGCCTTTACCATGTCCGTCTTGTGGTCCAGGCTGATGCAGCTGGCCCCGGTGTCGGGCATCACCTCCACCCTGTCGGTGGTGTTTCCGCATATGTGCACCAGGGTGTGGACGTTCTTGGACTTCGCCCATTGCGTGAACTTGCCGAGGTAGGGCACGGCGAAATCCTTGAACTGCTTCTTCGATATCAGGTCTCCCGAGGCGGTGGGGTCGGCCAGGCTGATGACCTGGAGGGTCCCGTCGTCCACCAGGGGCTCGTAGAGGTGTATCAGCAGGTCGGCGCAGAAGTCCACGACCCCGTGGACGAGGTCCGGCTTCTTGAAGGTGGCCTTCATCATCGGCTCTTCGCCCAGGAACCTGCCCGCCAGGGTGAAAGGGCCCCAGGCGGTCAGGGTGACGACGTATTCGTCGCCCAGCTTGTCCTTCGCGATCTTCAGGGCCTCCTTGACGTTGTTTATGACCTCGCTCCGGTCGAGGGCCGAGAGGTCGAAGTCCTTCAGGGCCTCGGCGCTGTCGACGAGGTGCTCTTCCAGGTCGGGGGCGCCCATCTCCCTGTACTTGATGTTCCCGCCGAAGGCCGAGGCGTGGAAGTTGTTGTACCCCGAGCCGGCGTAGACCACGTCGCACAGGAGCCTCTCGGATTCCTTCACGAGCATGTCCGACATCCTCCGGGGGTCGGCGCCGAGCTCCTGGAAGGAGGAGCCGTAGTCCTTGATGCTCCACATTCCTGCCCCGAAAAGCGTGGCCGGCACCCTTTCGGGCTTTCCGCCCTCGAAGGCGCTGAGGATTATCTCCCTGGGTTTCATAAGCCTTGAACTCTCCTTTCGTGGTAATCGGAAAGACCGAACAAGTTTCTCAAAACCCCCCTGACCTCCTCGAGGTCGAGGGGCTTGTCCACACTTATGGAGTCGGACTGGGGGTCGGCTTTCCCGGCTATTATCACCGGGGTCCCTCCCGTCACGCTCGTTATCACCTTCGCGGCCTCGCGCTCGGAGAACCCGACGTTTCCCGAGTCCATGATGACCGCGGCGTAGCCCCTGAAGAGGCTGAGCCGCACGGCGTCGGCCGTGTGGGTGGCGACCTCGATGTCGTAGCCCTCCTCCTTGAGGACGCAATAGAGGCTCTTGAGGAAAAGGGGGTCCTGGGAACACAGAAGAAGCGCCTTCATGCCCTCTCTAACTCCAATAAACGTGCCACCCCGAACGGTGAAAAAATTGCCTTTAATTACAGGGACTAACCAAGGCAGGGACCTTCCGCCCTCCGGCTAAGTGGGGTATTATGCCCCACAGCTCTGGGTCAAAATGCCCCGGACACCGGGATGCAGAATATGCCGCGGGGGGTCAGGCGTCTATGCCGTAGCGTTTGAGCTTCAGGTGCAGGGTCTTGCGGTTTATCCCGAGTATCTCGCTGGCCCTGGACTTGTTGCCCCCCGTCTCCTTGAGCACCCTGAGGATGTGCCCCTTCTCGACGTCCTCGAGCATGCCCAGGGGCGAGGGCGGGGCCTCATCGGCCGCCCCGGGTATGGAGAGGTCCCCGGGGCCTATCTCCGCGCCTTCGGAGAGTATCACGGCCCTCTCCATGTCGTTTTCCAGCTCCCGCACGTTGCCCGGCCAGTCGTAGGACATCATCCTCCCCAGGGCCCCGGAGGAGAGCTCCTTGGCCTCCTTGCCCAGGCGGTGCGAGTATTTCCGCGTGAAGTGCCCGGCCAGGGCCGGGATGTCCTCCTTCCGCTCCCTGAGGGGGGGCACGGAGATGTTGATGACGTTGAGCCTGTAGAAGAGGTCCTCCCTGAACTTCCCCTGCCCCACCTCGTCCTGGAGGTTCTTGTTGGTGGCGGCAATCACCCTGACGTCCACCTTGAGGGGCTTGTTGCCCCCCACGCGGCGGAACTCGCCCGAATCGAGGAACCTCAGGAGCTTGGCCTGGAGCTGGAGGGGGAGCTCGGCCACCTCGTCGAGGAACAGGGTGCCGCGGTCCGCCGCCTCCACTATGCCGTATTTCGTCTGGTAGGCAGTGGTGAAGGCGCCCTTTTCGTGGCCGAAGAGCTCGCTCTCTATCAGGCTCTCCGAGAGGGCGGCGCAGTTGAGGACCGTAAAGGGCATGCCGCTGCGCCCGCTGCGCTGCCATATGGCGTTTGCGATAAGCTCCTTGCCCGTGCCCGACTCCCCGGTGATGAGCACCGTGGAGTCCGTGGGGGCTATTTTTTCCACGAGGGCCATGAGCTCCTTGAAGGGCCCCGAGCCCCCGACCATCTCCGAGGGGAGCTCCTTCCTTATGAGCTCCTGCCGGAAGGCGCCGCTCTGGCGGTTCAGCTTCCCGAACTCGTAGGCCCTCTGTATTATCATCTCCAGCTCGTCGAGCTTGTAGGGCTTGGTGAGGTAGTCGTAGGCCCCGTACTTCATCGCCTCCACCGCCGTCTCTATGGTGGCCTTGCCCGTGAGCACCACGATGGTCGGCGCCGCCGGGTCTCCCATGAGCTTCTTCATGAAGGCTATGCCGTCCATGCCCGGCATGATGATGTCCAGGAGTATGACGTCGTAGGACTTCTCCTTGAGGGCCCTGAGGGCGCCTTCGCCGTCCGGGGCGGCCTCCACCTCGAAGCCCTTTCGGGCGAGCTCC
This sequence comes from Nitrospirota bacterium, assembly GCA_050050055.1. Classification (GTDB taxonomy): domain Bacteria; phylum Nitrospirota; class Thermodesulfovibrionia; order Thermodesulfovibrionales; family JdFR-86; genus JARRNG01. Next base: position 3,128 of record JASFVA010000026.1, on the reverse strand, counting down.
TTCGTCAGGAGCCTCCTGAAGGGCTCCTCGTCGTCGATGACGAAGACCTTAACCATCGGCGCCCTTCGCGGGGATCTTTATGATGAAGGTGGTGCCCCTCCCCGGTTCGCTCCGCACCTCTATGCGGCCGCCGTGCTCCTCGGCAATCCTGTGGCATATGGAAAGGCCGAGCCCCGTGCCCTCGCCGATGGGCTTGGTCGTGAAGAAGGGGTCGAAGATCTTGTCTATCGCCTCCTTCGGTATGCCCGACCCCGTGTCGGTTATGCTCACCCTTATGAACTCCCTGCCCTCCCCGGGGGCCGGGCTTTCGTCCCTCTCGGTCCTTATCGTTATGCTTCCCCCCTCGGGGGTGAAATACATGGCGTTTATGATTATGTTCATCAGGAGCTGCCTCATTCCGCCGGGGTCGGCGACGATTTTGGGGAGGTCCCGGTTCAGGTCGAACTCCAGGTTATAGTGCAGCCTTTTGGCCCTGTGCTTCACTATCAGCATGACTTCCTTTATGAGCTCGTTCATGTCGAGCTCCCTGGTCTTGCCCTTGTGGGGGCGGGAAAAGTCCAGGAGGCTGCCCACTATCTCCTTGCACCTGAACATCTCCCTGTGTATTATCCCCAGGTACTCGGGGAAGTCCTCGAACTCCTCCATCCCCAGGAGCTTCGGGTCCCCGGCCCTGTCGATGAGGGCCTCGGAGTACCCGGCAACGATTCCCAGGGGGTTGTTTATCTCGTGGGCGATGCCCGCCACGAGCGTGCCGAGGGAGGCGAGCTTGTCGGCCCTTATGAGCTGCTGCTCCAGCCTCTTTTGCGAGGTCACGTCCTTGAGGTAGTGCACGATGGCGTAGAGGTGCCCCTCCTCGTCCACCAGGGGATAGGCCCAGAAGTTGAATATGCTCCCGCCCTCGCTCCTGACCTCGCTGGAGGAGGGGCGCTTGGTGGCGATAGTCTCGCCGCAGAGGCACCCCACGTTGTCCAGCCCTATCAGCGAGAGCACCCTCCCGCACCTGGTGCCCAGGACCTCCATGCTCGAGAGGCCGGTCTTCCGGAGGAGGGCCTGGTTGGCCCTGAGCACGCGCTGGCTTGTGTCCTCTATCCATACCATGTCGGTTATGGCGTCGAAGGTCCTCTCCCATTCCTTCTTCTCCCTCGATATCTCCTCGAAAAGGAGCGAGTTCTCCAGGGCGATGGCTATGTGCTTGGCCGCCGGGAGGAGAATCTGCAGGTCCTTGTCGCTGTACTTGCCGGGCTCGGAGCTGTCGAGGTTGAAGACGCCGAGCATCTTGTCCTGGTAAAGGGGGATGCTCACCGTGCTCCGTATTCCGTCGTCCCTGAGCTTCGAGTCGTGGGCGAACCTGACCTCCGAGGCCAGGTCGCGGTTTATCCAGGGCCTGTTGTGCCTTATGACCCAGCCCGCGCTCGTGCCCTCGATGGGGGCCCTCATGCCCTTGGGCAGGGTGGTCTTCATCTCGGTGTCCAGGGCGAAGATGAGGAGGTCGTCCCTCTCCTCGCTGTAGAGAAGGAGGCTGGCCCTGTCGTACTCTATGAGCTTCCTCATCTCCGAGAGCATTATCCTGAAGACGCTCCCTATGCTGAGGCTGGAGTTCACGGTGCTGCTCAGCTCGTTGACGAGGCCCAGGTATCTCATCTGGTCGTGGAGCTCCTCGATGAGCCTTTCGTTTTCCATGGCCACGCCGAGCTGGCCGCACATGAGCGAGAGCATCTGCATGTCCATGGAGGTGAAGTGCCCGGCCCTCCTCGAGGCCAGCGAAAGCACCCCCAACACCTTGCCCCTGGAGACTATGGGCACCGAGGCGATGTTCCTGAAGCCCGTGGAGGCCGTGTCCACGCGGTTTATCCTGGGGTCCGCCGGGGCGTTTTTCACAAGAAGGGGCCTGCCCGAGGAGAGAACCTTGCCGGCCAGGCACTGCCCTGGCCCGAGCCTCGCCACGTCCCTCTCGGCCCCCTCGTAGCCCACGGCGGAAAGGAGCCGCAGGCTCCCGTCGCCCTCGGTGCGGTGGACCCACCCGGCGTCGATGCCCATCTTGTGGCAGAGGAACCCGGTGAGGTCCTTCAGAAGCTCCTCGGTGTCGTCGTGGCGGGTGAGCATGTCGGCGAAGCCGCTGAGGATTATCAGCTCCTTGGTCCTCTGCGAGGCCTTCTGCTTGAGGGCCTCCTGGCCCGAGACGTCCTCTATGACGAGGAGGTCGCCTTCCTCCGGCCCCAGGGGCACGGCCGATACCCTGGCGGCAGTGGCCGAGCCGTCGCCCCTCCTCAAGGCGGCGTCCAGCCGCGCCCCCTCTTCCTTCCGCCCGGCATAATAGGCCGCCCAGGCCTCCGGCAGGCTCAGGAATCGCTCCACTTTTGAGCCCTCCATGCCTCCGGGCGGGCGCCCGAAGGCCTTGTGGGCCGCTTCGTTGGCCTTTAAGACGGTGAGGTCGCCGCCGATGACGAGGGCGGGCGTTTCAAGGAGGTCGAAGGTCCTGAGAACCAAGTCCGAAGTGCCCGAAAGAGCCTTTCCCATAATTAATTTTACAACATAAACGCCCCGCATATCACAACGCCGCCGCCCGCGCCGGAGGCGCGCGGGGCGAGGTGGGTGTTGACTTATCGGGCCATTGATGTAATATCGAGGTCAGACGAAAGATCAAAGGAGAGAGGCGAATGAAGATATCCGAGATACTCCGCGAAAGGGAAAAGGGCGTCTCCTTCGAGTTCTTCCCCCCCAAGACGCCCGAGGGGATGGAACAACTGGCCGGCCTGGCCCGGGAGCTCGAGCCCTACGGGCCCCTTTACGCCTCGGTGACCTACGGGGCGGGCGGCAGCACCCAGGAAAGGACCAGGGAGACCCTCTACAGGCTCAGGGAGGAGACGGGCCTCACCCTCATGTCGCACCTCACCTGCGTGGGGGCCCGGCGGGAGGAGATGGACTCTCTCCTCAGGGACTACCTTGCCCACGGCATAGACAACATCCTCGCCCTCCGCGGCGACCCTCCCCACGACATGTACGAGTTCGACCGCAGCGCCGGGGATTTCTCCTACGCCAGGGACCTCGTGGAGTTCATAAGGCCCTACGGGGGCTTCTCCGTGGGCGTCGCCGTCTACCCGGAGGGGCACCCCGAGGCGCCGTCCCTC
>JASFVA010000025.1:0-11187 GCA_050050055.1 Nitrospirota bacterium | reverse complement strand
ACCCTGAACCGGCCGTAATTACGCAATTTATTAGCAGCAAGTAGAGTCCCCCCGCCAATATTCTCCCCCGGTGTCCGCGTCGCGGCCCATATTCCCCGTGGTGAGTCTTTTCTACACAAAACACAAACATAACAAAAGCAAATATGTGCATTAATAGAGTTACATTGACGATTTCGGCGAAATTCCAGTATGATATATCCGTTACATTATTCAATGCAATATTGCATATTGCATCTACAAGTCCCGTTAAGGAGGGGGTATCTCTTGATCCTGTCACGGAAGTTCCTGGTAGTCCTGTCGGTTGTCATCGCCCTGGTGCTTGCGGTCGGCACTCTGGCCCTTGCCTCAAGCGGTGCCGAGCCCGTCGCCGAGGCCGCGCCACCGCCGGTTCCGGGCGGCGACCACGCCTGGTGGTTCTGGCCCCTGGTGCTCTTCGTGCTCACGTTTGTGCTCGGCATCTTCGCCGTCTTGGCGGGCGTGGGCGGCGGGGTCCTCTATGTGCCCATAGTGAGCGGATTCCTGCCGTTTCACCTCGACTTCGTCAGGGGCGCAGGCCTGATTGTCGCCCTGGCGGGAGCCCTGGCCGCCGGCCCCGGCCTCCTGAGGAAAGGCATGGCCGACCTGAGGCTTGCCATCCCCATGGCCCTCATCGCCTCCACCTGCGCCATAATAGGCGCCATGATCGGCCTCGCCCTTCCCACCAACCTCGTGCAGACCCTGCTCGGCGCGACGATTCTTATGATAGTGGCCATCATGCTAAGGGCCAAGAAGTCGGAGTTCCCGGACGTGCAAAAGCCCGACTCCCTTTCGCAGTCCCTGAGGATAATGGGCGTCTACTACGAGCCCACCATTAAGAAAGATGTGGAGTGGAAAATTCACAGAACCCCCCTGGGCCTCGGCCTCTTCGTGATAATTGGGGTGATGGCCGGCATGTTCGGCCTGGGCGCGGGCTGGGCGAACGTGCCGGTGCTGAACCTCGTCATGGGAGCGCCCATCAAGATATCGGTGGCGACGAGCAAGTTTCTCCTGTCCATAACGGACACCTCGGCCGCCTGGATATACCTGAACAACGGCGCCGTGCTTCCGCTTATGGTCGTCCCCTCGGTGGTGGGCATAATGCTGGGCTCTTTCGTGGGCGTCAAGGTCCTGGCGGTCACCAAGCCGGCGATAATAAGAATCCTGGTCATAGTCGTGCTCGGAGTGGCGGGACTCAAGGCCCTCCAGAAGGGCCTCTGGCCGATACTCCAGGCCAAAGGAATACTGTAGGGAGGGAGATATGGCTCAGAAAGCTACCGAAGAACAAGTGCTGTACGCGAATATCCTGAACAAAGGGATGATGATAGGTCTCCTCTGCCTCGTCGTGACTTTTGCCGTCTACGCCCTCGGAGTGCTCGAGCCCAGAATTCCCCTTGCCCAGGTCCAGGAATACTGGGTCATGCCGGTGAACGAGTATCTCGAACTGAGCGGCATTCACGCCGGCTGGGCCTGGACCGGGCAGCTTGGCAAGGGCGACATGCTCAACTTCGCGCCCATCGCCTTTCTGTCGGGCCTTACCATTATCTGCTACCTCGCCATCGTGCCGGGACTCCTCAGGAAGAAGGACAAGGCCTACGTGGTGCTTGCGCTTCTCGAGGTGTTGGTGCTCGCGGTGGCGGCTTCCGGAATACTGGGCGCGGGAGGCCACTGAGGCTTTTTCAATGGAAGTGCCGGACGGGGGCGGCGCTTTGCGCCGCCCCCTTTTTTAGAGGGTGTTGATGTTCAAAGGGTGGTTGTATTCGCCCGGGGATTGATAAAATTCAGTTGGCCGTGGCGGATGTGAGTATTTATTAGCCTTGATTATCTGGAGGTCGTGACATGGCTGAGATAGGAAGTTTCAATAATCTTTTTGTGGCTTCGGATGGGTCGGAGTTCAGCGAGGGCGCCGTCACGGAAGCCTTGAAGCTGGCCAAGGAGTGCTCGGCGAAGCTTACGGCCCTGACGGTTGTGGAGGTCAACCCGGAGTTCGAATCATACGCCCCGGACGCGATGGAGAAGATTGAGGAGGAAGCGCGGGCCTATGTCGAGAGCGTGAAGGATAAGGCCGACAAGGAGGGCTTGGCCTGCGACATCCTTGTCAGCAGGAGCGAAAACCCCTACGAGGCCATAGTGGAGGAGGCCCAAAAGGCCAACGCAGACGTCATCGTCCTGGGCAGGCGTGGAAGGACCGGAATCAAGAGGCTTCTCATGGGAAGCGTTACCGCCAGGGTCATAGGCCACTCCCCCGTAAGCGTCCTCGTGGTTCCCAGGGCGGCTGAGCTCAAGTTCAAAAACATTCTTGTGGCCACCGACGGTTCCAGTTACAGCGAGGCCGCCGCGCTCAAGGCAGTGGGTCTCGCGAAGTGCTCCGGCGGCTCGATAACGGCCCTGGCGATAGCTGACGTTATGGGCGACAGCGTTGCCATGAAGGCTGTCGAGGAAAGCGTCAGGAAGGTTACCGGCATCGCGGAAAAGGAGGGCGTGAAGGCGGAGGCCCTGGTCGAAAAGGGCAAGTCGGCTGACGAGGCGATAGTGGATATTGCCAGGCAAAGGGGATGCGACCTTGTAGTGGTCGGAAGCCACGGCAGGTCAGGGCTTAAAAGGCTTCTTATGGGCAGCGTGGCCGAGAGGGTGGTGGGCCACGCCGAGTGCGCCGTCATGGTGGTCAAGGCCAAGGAATAGCAAATTGTTCAACCTGAGGGGCGGCGCTTTGCGCCGCCCCTTTTTTGTTGCCTCCCCCCCCGTGAAACAGCTTCCGCCTGCGTGCTATAATTATAAACTCCTGAGAGGCGCATGAAGATCAAGTGCCCGATATGCAATAAGGTTACCACTTGGGAGGAAAACCCCAACAGGCCCTTTTGCTCCGAGAGGTGCAAGCTCATAGATTTGGGCAAGTGGGCGGAAGAGCACTACAGGATCGAGGGCAAGGATAAAGAGGAGGGGGGCGGAAGGCAGGATGAGGGCTCTGGATGAGCTTAAGCGGGACGTCTTTTACAGGTTCCTGGAGCAGGTCGGAAGGGCGTTCGTTCACGTAAGGCATTCCAGCTCGGTCATGCTCGGGCGAAGGGGATTCGTGGGGCAGGAAAGGGAGCAGGGGATTGTGCTGGTCCTGAACTCCCAGATGAAATTGACCTGGGACGAAGAGGGCATCAAGGCCACGCTCGTCTTCGGCTCGGCGCCCGAGAAATGTTTCATCCCCTCGGAGGACATAATCGCCGTCTATTCCCCGGAGCTGGGAGCGCAACTTACGTTTTCGCCGCTGTTGAAGCCCGGCGAAGAGGAGGAGCCGGCCGAGAATCCGGAGGCGGAGGACAACGTCATAAAGGTCGACTTCACAAAGGGCAGGCCATGAGGCTCGCCAGGTTGGCGGTGGGGGGAGTCGAGCTCGACGTCGAACTGTTCGATACGCCCTGCGCCGGGAGCATATACGACCTGCTCCCCCTGGAGGCCCCCTTCAATACATGGGGAGACGAGTTCTATTTCCCGGTCCCGTTCCAGGGCGACCTCGACGGCACCGCCACCACCCGGGTAAGGGTGGGAGACATAGGATACTGGCCCCCGGGAGGCGCCCTGGCCGTGTTCTTCGGCCCCACGCCGGCCAGCACCTCGGACGACCCGGTGCCGGCAAGCGAGGTGAACCTCGTGGGCAGGATAAGGGGGGACGCCACGCTCCTCAGGAGGGCGGCTGACGCCAGGGTAATTAAAATGAAGAGGATTTAGTGGAAAGCTCGGAGGGCTTGTGGATATGGTCAAGATAGCGGTAGCAGGCGCCAGGGGAAGGATGGGAAGCCGCATCGCGGCGCTTTCGAGGGAAAGTGAAGGCCTCGAGCTAACGGGCGCCTTCGAGGTGGCGGGACACCCTGATATCGGAAAGGACCTGGGGGACCTGTTCGGCGTTGGCAGGGGGGCCAAGCTCTCCGACAGCGTCGAAGAGGTGCTCGACGCGGCGGACGTGGTGGTAGACTTTACTTCGCCCGCATCGACCCTCGCCAACGTCCAGGCCGCCGTGCGGATGGGTAAGGCCATGGTGGTGGGCACCACCGGGTTTACGGGCGAGGAGCTACAGGAATTCCGCAGGCACGCCGCCATGATACCCTGCGTCTTCGCCTTCAACATGAGCCTGGGCGTCAACCTGCTCCTGAAAGTGCTGGCCGACGTGGCCCGCAGCCTGGGCGACGACTACGACGTCGAGATAGTGGAGGCCCACCACAGGCTCAAGAAGGACGCCCCCTCGGGCACCGCACTCGCCCTGGCCAGGTCGGTGGCCTCGGCCCTGGGCAGGGACCTCGAGGAGGTAGGCGTCTTCGAAAGGAAAGGCATGATAGGCGAACGCGACAGGAAGGAAATCGGCATCCAGACCGTTCGCGCCGGCGACATAGTGGGCGAGCACACGGTGATCTTCGGCGGCCTCGGCGAAAGGGTGGAGATAGCCCACAAGGCCTCGAGCCGAGATACCTTCGCCCGGGGCGCCCTCAGGGCGGCCCTGTGGCTCAAGGGCAGGCCCATAGGCCTTCACGACATGCAGGACGTGCTGGGGCTGAAGTAAGCGCGAAGGCCCCGGCTACCCCGCCTTCAGCCCGGTGAACTCGTCCCTGACGAACCGCTCCTCGTCTTCCTTCGTCCTGAGCTCGCCGCGGAGCTTCCGGGCCAGGACTTCCCGGAAGATGCTCGAATAGACGGGGCCCGGCTCGATGCCGAGCTTCTTGAGGTCCTCGCCGGTTATCTCGGTTCTGACCTTCCTGAGCTCGAGGAAGTACCTGGATATCTCCTTCTTCACGACCTCGTCTTTCGTCGACGCCATGGCGGCGAGGACCGTTTCGAGCTCCAGCCCCGATATGGCGTAGAAGATCGATGCGGGGTCCCCAAGGGGCATGCGCCTGAGAAGGCCCTGGGCGTGATGGCTGCCCCTTACTACGGACTTCCTCACCCTCGGGGGCGCGTCGAGCCTCTCCAGGGCCTCCTCCTTCTGCTCGTCCTTCAGATGAGAAAGGAGCGCCATGAGGTACACGACCCTCCTGTCGGGTTCGTCCTCCTGGAAGGAAAGGTCGAACCACAGCAGCGTATCGTGGACCGAGACCAGCAGGTTCTCGACCTCCTCGGTGAGCGCCAGGTCCTTGTGCACCACCTTCAGGAGGCCGTACTCGTCGAAGCGCTTCACGACCCTGAAGGGCTCGGCCTCCTCGAAAGTGAGGCAAAGCTCTTCGTAGAGCCGCGAGCCCGAGAGCCTGTCGAAGAGGTTCATCTTCAGGGCGCTCTTTATCAGGTTGTGGGTCTGCTTCGAGAGCTTGAAGCTGAACCTCTCGGCGAACCTCACGGCCCGGAAGGCCCTCGTGGGGTCCTCCACGAAGCTCAGGTTGTGGAGGACCCGTATGGTCTTGTCCTTGAGGTCGCGCTGTCCGCCGAAGAAGTCGACGAGCTGGCCGAAGTCCCTGGAGTTGAGCTTCACGGCCAGGGTGTTTATCGTGAAGTCCCTCCTGTAGAGGTCCTTCTTGATCGACGACATCTTCACCCGGGGCAGGGCGGCCGGGGTTTCGTAGTATTCGGTCCGCGCCGTCGCCACGTCGAGCCTGGTGCCGTTTTTCCTGATCTTGGCGGTGGCGAACCTCTCGTGGACGTTCACCCTTGCGCCGAGGCTGGTGGCCAGCTCCTTGGCGAAGGCGACCCCGTCCCCCTCGATGACGATGTCTATGTCGAGGTTCTTCTCGCCCCTCAGGAGGTCCCTCACCGAACCGCCCACGAGAAAGGCGTTAAAGCCGAGCTCGTCGGCGATGCGCCCCGCCGTCTTAAGTATGTCGAAGAGGTCCTCGGGGAACTTGTCCTTCAGCAGGGCGCCCAGGTTCTTGCCCCCGAAGGTCTTTTCCTCGGCCGTGATCTCGCTTATGCGGCTTTTCCTGAGGTAGTCTTCGTACATGGCCCTTAGAAGGTCGGTCCTCGTTATCGCTCCCACGATGGCCCCTTCCCGGAGAACGGGCATGAAGCGCTGGTTGTGCTCTATCATCATCCGCTCTATCTCGCGCTGGGGGGTGTCCGGCTCGGCGGTCATGACGTCGGTGGTGGCGAAATCCATGACCGGGCTCTTCCTGAAGCCGTGGAATATGGCCTTCTCCACGGTCTCCCTGGACACCACGCCCCTGTAGCGGCCCCCCTTGACGACGGGCAGGACGTTAACGCCGTAGCGGGTCATCATGGCCTCCGCGTCCTTGACGGTCTTTCCCTCGTCGATGCTTATCACCGGCCTGGTCATGACGTCCCCGGCCACCGTCATCGGCCTGACGGTCGAGCGCACGGCCTCAACGACTTCCTCCTCGAGTATTTCCAGGGGCTGCTCTTTCACCGTGGCCGAGGCCGCCGTGGGGTGGCCGCCCCCGCCAAACTTCTCCAGGGCCTCCGCCACGTCGAACTCGTGGGCGCGGCTCCGGCCGATCATGACGACCTTGCCCTCCATCCTCAGGAGGAGCACGAGGGCGTCTATGTCCTCCATGTCCATCATCCTGTGGGCCAGGTGGGCGGCGTCTCCGAAGTAGACCCCCCGCGAGGCCTTGGCGATTCTGACCCTGACGCCGTGCTCCACCAGGTCCCTCGAGGTCTTGACGAGTTCGTTGAGGAGCTCCACCTCCTCCTTGCTTATCTCGGTCTTCATGTAGGCCGAGACTATCCTGAGGCTCGCCCCGTGCTTGAGAAGCCACGCCGCGGCCCGCATGTCGCGCTCCGTGGTGCTCGGGAAGAGGAGGTTCCCGGTCTCCTCGTAGATCCCCAGCATCAGGAGCGTGGCCTCCATGGGGGTGGGGTGGATGTCCTTCCCCTTGAATATCTCGGCGAATATCGTGGCCGTGGAGCCCACTTCCTCGATTACCTCGACGCTGCCCCGCAGGTCGCCGTCCCTGTGGGGGTGGTGGTCGTAGAGGTGGACGTCGACCGAGGGCTTGGCGGCCAGGCCCCTGAGCTTGCCTATCCGGTCGGGGGATTTAGTATCGACCAGTATTACCCTGCCGACCTGCGAGACGTCCAGGTCCTTGAGCCTGACCGGCTCCGCGGGATGGAACTCGCTTATGAACTCCCGGAGCTTCTTTTCCTGGGAGCCGGGGAAAACGAGCTCCGCGCCGGGATAGAGCCTTAGAGCCGCCACCATGGAGGCGTAGGCGTCGAAGTCGGCGTTTATGTGCGACACTATGATGTCCATGTAAATATTTTTGCAGATATGGGTCTTTTAATCAATCGATCGCGGCGAAAGGGGGGCGACGGCAATCAACCGGATACGGCAATGCGGTCGCGCCCCCCCTGCTTGGCCTTCAGGAGGGCGTCGTCGGCGAAGTTTATCAGGGTGTCCTGGGTCTTTATGCGGTCGTCGGGATAGGAAGCGATCCCGATGCTGATGGTGATGCGCTCCCTGGCCTTTAACCCCTTGAACTTGTGTTTCCTCACGGCGCTGGCGAGCCTCTCGGCTTCGACGATGGAATTCTCCTTGTTGGTGTGGGGAAGGAGGAGGATGAACTCCTCTCCCCCGTACCTCGCCAGCACGTCGCTCTGCCTGACGAGGGCCTTTACGAGCATGGCGAACTCTCTTAGCACCATGTCGCCGGTGCGGTGGCCGTAGGTGTCGTTGATGTTCTTGAAATAGTCGATGTCGAACATGATGCAACTGAGGTCCGTCCCGTACCGCTGGGCCCGGGAGAACTCCTCGGAGAGCCTGTGGTAGAAATACCTGACGTTGTATACCCCCGTGAGGAAATCCGTTATAGAGAGCTTTTTCAGCTCCGCCTTCTCGGTCTTTACCTTCTCGAAGAGAAAGGCGTTGTTAAGGGCATTGGCGCTGGCGTGGGCGATACGGTCGCAAAGCTTCACCTCCCTCTCGGTGAAGGTGTGGCCCTTCCTCGAGGTCCTCAAAAATAGCGTCCCTATGACCTCGTCCCTGAAGATTATCGGTATCACCATTATCGACCTGATCCCCAGCGGCTCTATTATCTTCCTCACCTTCTTCATGAGCGGGTCATGGAGGGCGTCCTTGATGATCACTGCCTGCCTCGTCTTGAGGGCCTTGTCTATCTCGGGGTATTTGCCGATATCGAGAGTGATGTGCTTGATCTGGTGGCTTTCGAAGGTGGAGACGACCCTGGCGAACCTCTCTTCCCCGAAGCTGATGCTAAGGATGGAGCACCTGGAGACGGGGATGATCTCGCTTATCTTCCTGACGATGAGATAAAGCACTTCCTCGGGGTCGAGGGTGGAGGAGAGCTTGTAGGTCAGATCTACGACGGTCTCCAGGTCTTCCTTCTCCTGGTACAGGGCGGCCACGCCGTCGCTTCTCTTGCCGAGCACGTTGAGCTTGTATTCGATGTCCTCCGCCACGTAAGGGGAAAGCATGTACGTCTCCACGCCGTTTCTGACGACGCTCCGCATCCCCTTGGCCACGTCGTTGGAAACCATGGCTAAAACGGGGTATTCGGCCTCCCCCGGCTTGAGCCTGTCGAGGCAGGTCGGACTCCCGACTATCACGGCGTAGGGGGCGCTGGACCTGACGGCCTTCTTCAGGTCCTTTACGTTTGTGAAAAAAGTGGCCGTGTAACCGGGGTTGCCTTTGAAAAACCCCTTCAGAAAATCCAGGGACTCCTTGTTCCTGTCGTAGATGAACACCTGCCGTTTCACCGGGGGCTACACTCCTTTCGCGCTACTGTATTATATCAAAAGATCGTATAAATAATATAGCTAAAGGCGCTGAAATTGAAGAAAATATCCCGTTCGATACAACTAAAGGTAGAGATGATGTGCCGCACGGACTTCGATGCAGCAATAACCTCCAATAACCACGGGCATCCCCGGGTTTTCTCAGACCTTGAGGATCTTCTTTAATTCGAGTGCGTTTTGGGGGGCGTAGCCTTCGGCGTCGTTATTGAAATAAATATACGTGTCCTTATTTCGGCGGAGGTATTTTCTTATTCGCCTTGCGTCGTTTCTTAGCTCTTTGACGGAATATTTCGTATCGTAACTGCCGCCGTGTCCGTGGCGCCGGATGTAGGTAAAGTCGGCCGTTATGGGCAGCTCGTCGACGAAGGGAGGCCAGTCGGCCATGCAAAGGCCGACACCTTCGTCTTTAAGAAGGTCGAAGACTTCCCCCTCCAGCCAGCTTTCGTTCCTGAACTCCACCACGTTTCTCCTCCTGTAACGTCTGAGGGCCTTCAGGAAGCCCTTGAGCCTCTCGGTGTCGCGCTTGAAGTTGGGGGGAAGCTGCCACAGCAACACCCCGATTTTCGGCCCCAGGGGCCTTATCCTGTCCATGAAGGTCTTCAGCGGGTCGGCGGGGTCCTTGAGGCGCTTGATGTGGGTGATGAACCTGCTTCCCTTCAGGGCGAAGAGGAATCGCTCCGGGGTCTCCGAGCGCCATTTCCTGAAGGCCTCTTCCTTGGGAAGCCTGTAGAAGGTGACATTAAGCTCCACGGTGGGGAAGCGCTCGCAGTAGTAGCCCAACCAGTTCTTCTGGGCGAGCCCCTCGGGGTAGAAAGTGCCCCGCCAGTGCCTGTAGGAGAAGCCGCTCGTTCCGACGAGGACGTCCGGCATGGCCAGATTCTATCATGAAAGGAGAGGGTATTCTACGGGCTAATAGAATCGTTTCTGTCGGGAGGCCTTGCCTATGACCCACCCCACGAAGAGCACCCCGGCGCCGGCGAGGAACCAGTACATGAGCTCGCGCCTCTCGGTGCGGCGGATTTTGCTGTCGAGGCGTTCGTTGTCGGCCCTCAGGCGCTTGTTTTCCTCAAGCAGCCTGTCGCGCTCCGAGGCCGTCTCCAAGGCGTCCCCCATCGTGGCCTTCAGGTCCTTGATCTCTTTTTCGAGCCCTTCTATCACCTTGTCCTTGGGGGTTTCCGCCGTAATGAAGCGCGACAGCACCCACCCCTCCTTGCCGGCCGAGGTGCGGACTTTCGTGTAACTGCCCTCTTCCTGGAGGACCTCCAGGGGGGTGCCCCTTTCGAGGTAATCGACGATCTTGAACCCCGAGCCCTTGCCCGTGCGCATGGTGATGACGAGCTCGTCCGAGACGTAAACGGTCCTGGCATGGGCGGCCAGGGGCAAGGACAGCAATAACACAAGGGTAGCCAGCGCGATTGCCTTATGTGCGGTGTTCATCTTCATTCAGGTCTAAAAGATGATAAAACATATGTTAACGGAATTCAAGGCCTGAGGCTCTTGAACCTTGCCGGGCGGCCCGTGGCCGCGGTCCGGAAGAAAGGGCCATTGGCCGTCCCGGCGCCTTTCATGGTTATCGGAAACCATGGCGCCGGGGAGGGAAGGGGCGCGCCTCAGGCCAGGAGCACCGAGACGAGGCCCACGAGATAGATGCCGTCGAACACGCCGGCTCCGCCTATGCTGAGGATGGTGGAGCCCATCTCCTTCATCTGAGGGAGGCGAAGGAGGTCGGCCCCTATGAGGGTCCCCAGGACGCCCGATACGTAGGCCACCTGGGGGGCGCTGTCCCGCGCAATGAGGACGGCGGCGGCAGCGGCCACGACGGGCGGCACGAACGTGGGCATGACTATCCCTATGCCTCGGACCGGCCTGCTGACCTTGTATGAGACGGCGGACGTGACCACCGTGGCCAGGAAAGTCTCGGCCAGGGGCGCCATGGAAAGGAGATAGAGGCACAATGCGCCCGGCAATATGGCGCCGCCCAGGTTAATCGCCAGAATCCTATCGCTTACTTCCGGCATCTTCACGCCGAAAAACCTAAGAAACTCGCGTGTTTCGCCGTCCATGGCCAGCTCCGAAGGGACCCTCTCGCGCTTAATGGGTATGTTTATGCCCCCTCCGATGAGGCAGAGTATGAAGAACAGGTATCCGCTGATCGGGTTCAGGCCCAGCTTTGAGAAGGCCACTGCCGGGGCCATCACGAACAGCACCGGGATTAAAAGGAGGAGGATCAAAAAAAGCGCGAGCGATACAGGCAGAAAGTACATGGTCTAACCAATCCGTTCGTTATTTAAGTCTGTTTTCCCCGCACCCCCTGAGGGGGGGCCGGGTAATCGGCTTGGCCGGCGACAGCCGAATGCCGGCCATGCGTATGCCCCAAGCGTGCCCTCGCCGGTCTCCCGTGCCTCGCGGGCCGTGCTCATGCCGCCTCTTGCATTACAGTACAGGTTCAAAGGCCAGCTCCCGCCGGGCGGGGTGAGCTCACCCGGTATT
>JASFVA010000024.1:0-11302 GCA_050050055.1 Nitrospirota bacterium | reverse complement strand
CCGGGAGGCCCCCGGCGAGAATCCTTTTCTTCTTCTTGAGCTTTATGATCTCCTCGAAGCTGGGGATGATGATGTTCTGAAGGACGTAGGCCGCCTCTTCCTCCGACTCAAACCCCGGCCCCTCCGACGCGGTAACAAGGTAGAGCATTTCCAGCCTCCTTTCTCTCCGTGAGGTTCACGGCTCGTGTCTAAAAGCATCATAGCACCCGGGGGAACAAAGTCAATTGGTGATAGCGGGGGGATCAATGATGGCGGCGGCCCCCGGCGATGGCGCAACTCACCCTCCATGGATTATACTTTAGTCATGAGGACCGCGGCGTGGATACCGCTTTTCGTTCTGCTCCTCGTCCTTAATCCTTCCGTGCCCGCCCAGGCGCTCGACATGACCGGGGAGGAGATGGAGGCGCTCCAGAGGGAGGCGGCCGGCCTCCCCGTGGGCGAGCGCATCGCCCTCTGGGCCGAGAGGTTCGTGGGCACCCCCTACGACCCCGACCCCCTGGGCGAGTACGTGACACGTCAGGTCGTTGTAGCTGATGACCGGGTCGACTGCATGTACCTCACCTTCAGGAGCGCGGAGCTGGCCCTCTCCGCCACGCCTGAGGAGGCGGTAAGGCGCGCCCTTGCTATGAGGTTCCACACCAGGGGCGTCCTCGAGGGCGGCGAAGTCATAAACTACGAGGAGAGGTTCCGCTACGGCATCGACATGCTCCGGAGCGGCAAGTGGGGCCGGGACATAACCCCCACCCTCCCCGGGGCCGAGGAGCTGGAGGGCTCCCGGGGCATAGAGAGCGTCACGGCGCTTCCCGCCGGGGCTGTCCCCGGCGCCTACGGCAGCCTCCGGAGCGGAGACATCGTATTTTTCGTCAAGGAGCCCTCGAAGCGCGTCGTGGGCGAGATAGTCGGCCACATCGGCATCCTCAAGCGCGAGGGCGGGGCCCTCTACCTCATCCACGCGGGCGGCCTCAAGAACGCCGGCGGCGAGGTAGTGAAAGTCCCCTTTGACGATTACGCAAGCGGCATGCCCTTCTGGGGCATAATGGTGGGCAGGTTTTAGCCCCTCTCGGTGACCTTCTTCATCGCTTCGAGGAACTCGTCCTTGAACCCGGGCTGGAGTTTTCCCAGGCACAGCTTAAGCGCCTTCACCTCGTCCCGGAGGTCGCCGAGGTCGGAAACCTTTTGCTCCAGCCTGTCCAGGGCGTCCGAGAGGGTAGAGAGCTCCCTTTCTATAAGCTTCAGTCTTTCTTGAACCATCTTCTCTTCCCTCATCGTTTATTTATTCCTTCTCTGGAATTTTGTCTTTTTCCTGAGCTTGCGGTACTTGTGTTTGCTCATTTTCTTCTTACGCCATTTCTTGACGTTACCCACTGAACCCAATCACCTCCTTTTCCTCGTCTTTTCGGCCTTTGTGCGGGCCTGGTCCATGAAGGCCTCCAGCTGCATCTCTATGGCAGAGGACTCGGTGCCGTCGTAAGGAATGCTTATCGCCGGCAGGTCGAAGTCCCTGCTCACCGCCCTCATGAGGGCTGTCACTATCGTACCGGGCATGCACCCGAAGGGCATGGCGTTTATGACGCCCGAGCAGCCCTTTTCGGCGAAGTCCACGGCCTTGCCGATGCTGAGCACCGTCTCGCCCTCGAAGGAGTCCGGCACGTACGGCGCGGCGTTTTCCAGTATCCGCTTCGTCGGGGGCTCGTGGAGCGTCCTCAGGAATCCCTCGAAATGGCGGGCGTACTTTCGCTCCACGCTCTTCTTGAAGAGATCCTTGATCAGGGTATCAATGATAGCAGATACGTCCTTCTTTATCAACGCCTTGCGCAGGCCCATGACGCTCACGTAGTATATCCACTCCTCCACCGGGGCAAGCCAGACCTCGCCCCCGAGGGACTCCACCTTCCTCACCAGGTCCTCGTTCGAAAACCGGTTGCACCGGACGAATATCTCGCCCATTATGCCCACGAGGGGCTTCGGCTCGTCGTGGGTGGGGATGTCCTCGAAGTCCCTCCTGGCCGAGACCAGCACGTCCTCGATGGCGCCGTCCATGCCCCTGAGGGACGTGTAGGCCCTTTCCAGGTATTCGCCGTAGAGCCGGTCGGTCTCGCCCTTGTTCTTTTCGTAGGGCCTGGTCTCGCGGAGGGATTTCTCCAGGAGCTCGATGGCCACGATGCCGTACCAGGCGTCCCGGGCGAAGTCCTTCCCGAGCATGCCGAGCTCCTTGTAGAAGTCCTTGTCCTGGTTGGGGGCCAGCACCGGGACGTTATTGAAGCCCACGGACTCGAGCACCTGGGTGTGGAAGACGTTGTACTGCCCGAACCTGCAGGGCCCCGTGCCCGAGGGCATGAAGAAGGCCGACTCCTCGGGCCTGAAATCGGGCTGGAGGGTCCTCTTCACCATGTCGCCGGTGGTGACTATGCAGGGGTAGCACTCCTTGCCCGAGACGTAGCGCATGCCCACGTCCACGGACTCCCTGTCGGACTGCGGAAGCACCTCCGCCGGGACGCCCGCGCGCTCGAAGGCCGCGGCCAGCGCGTAGGCGTGGTCGGCCATGTGGGGTATGAAGACCATCCTCTTCTTTCCCCCGGCCTGGGCGGCCCTGCGCCTCGGGGCCTTCCTCTCGGGGGGCTCGTCTCTCCGGTGCTCGATGCTGTCGAGGAAGGCCTCGCAGCGGGTCACGGCGCCCGCGTCGGCGCTGTGCTCGTCTATCTCTATGTGGAGGAAGGGCTTTCCGCCCAGCTCCTTCTTGAAAAACTTAAGTATGAAGGAGTCCGGCCCGCAGGAGAAGTTCCCGATGTAAAGGGGGTAGAGGTAGGGGTTCCTCGATATGTGCCTGGCGGCCCTGAGGATCCTCTGCCCCGAGCGCCAGTACATGTTGGGCCATTCTTCCTTGAGGTCCGCCGTCTCCTCCAGCGGCAGCATGTCCATGGGTATGGAGAGCACGCCGAGGGAGGCGAGCTTCTCCGGTATCCTGAGGTTCATGCCCTTTTCCATGGCGTTGTATGCCCGGCCCACCACGACGAGGGACTTTCTGTCGACGGAGGCGAGCACCTCCTTGCCCTTTTCCTTGACCGCCCCATCGAACTCCGCCTGCTTGCGCTCGGCGGCCCTCATGGCCCAGAACATGGCCCCTGGGCTCACGCCGAACACGTCCAGCGCCCTCAGGAGCTCCTGTTTAAGGTGGCCCCTCCCGCGGCTCAGGTCTATGACCGGGGATATGGTCTTCAGGCCCGGCATCGCCACCCTGGCCATGTAGGGGATGGTCTGGGTGTAGGGGCAGGCCCTGCCGTGGTCGAACTCGTCTCCGGCGGCGTTCATGTCGGCGAAGCTGGGGATGAACACGGCGTCCACGCCCTTGTCCATGAGCCACTTGATGTGGCCCAGGGAGACCTTCACGGGGAAGCACGCCTCCGAGAGGACGGTCTCGTTGCCCAGTTCCATTATCTCGCGGTTGGTGCCCGGCGAGACCTCCACCCTGAAGCCAAGCTCGTTGAGGAGGGTCTGCCAGTAGGGGAGCTGCTCGTGGAAGAAGAATATGTAGGGGATGCCTATCCTAGGCCCCGTGCCGTGGGAGGGGCGCTCGGCCCTGAGGAGCGACTCCCGCCAGCCGAAGAGGTCGGGCACCTCGGCCTTGCGCTTCTTCTTGTTGATGTCGTACTTTTCGCACCTGCCGCCGTAGTAGAGGAAGCCCTCCTCGCGCTCTATCCTTATCCTGTTGATCTCGCAGACGTTGGAGCAGCCCTTGCACTGGAAGCTCGACATCTCGTAGCCCCTCTCCGAGAGGTCGAACCCCTTGAACGCCGACTCCGCCATGCCCATCTCCGAGACGTGGCGCCGCGCCAGGAGGGCCATGCCGATGGCGCCCATCACGTCGTGGTCCTTGGGCACGGTCACCTTCACGTCGAGGTACT
This sequence comes from Nitrospirota bacterium, assembly GCA_050050055.1. Lineage (GTDB taxonomy): Bacteria > Nitrospirota > Thermodesulfovibrionia > Thermodesulfovibrionales > JdFR-86 > JARRNG01. Next base: position 7,400 of record JASFVA010000024.1, on the reverse strand, counting down.
TTTCGAAGGCCGCCACGACGGACTTGTTGAAGGCCACGCCGCCCTGGAAGAAGATGTTCTCGCCGATGGGCTTTCCTGCCACGACCCTGTTTATGTAGTTCTGGACGATGGAGTAGGCGAGCCCCGCCAGGAGGTCGTCGGTCCTCGTGCCCTTCTTGAGGTTGGACATCAGGGAGTTTTCCATGAAGACCGTGCAGCGCTCGCCGAGCTTCGAGGGGCAGCTCGAGCAGAACGCCTTCTCGGCGAACTCACCCTTCACCGAGATGCTCAGCTTCTCGGCCTGCTCCTCAAGGAAAGAGCCCGTGCCCGCGGCGCAGGCCTTGTTCATCTCGAAGTCCACGATAACGCCGTCCCGGAGGGAGACGTACTTGGAGTCCTGCCCGCCTATTTCGAAGATGGTGTCCACATCGGGGTCCACGTAGGCCGCGGCGGTGGCGTGGGCGGTTATCTCGTTTTTCACTATGTCGGCCCCCACGTAGTCGCCTATCATGTAGCGGCCCGAGCCGGTCGTGCCGACCCCCGCTATCTCTATCCCCTGGGGGAACCTGCGGGCTATCTCCTCGGCTATCTCCCTCATGCCCTGCATCACGGCCTCTATGGGGCGGCCGGCCGTCATGAGGTAGCGCTTGGCCAGGAGCTTGCCGTCGTCGTCCATGACGGCGAGGTTGGTGCTGATGGAGCCTATGTCGATCCCCAGGTATGCCCTTACGGGCCCGGAGGCCCCCACCTGGTCGGGTTCCGCCTCGCTGTGCCTCCGGAAGAAGTCGTCGCCCTCTCCCGTCAGCGGCCTGTGCCCCGTTCCGGAGGCCTTTTCGCCTTCCACGAACTCCATGAGCTTCGCCGGCATGCCCCTGTCGTAGAGGCTTATGGCCCCGTCGTCGAGACTCTTCAGGGCCGCCCCCAGCGCCCCCATAAGGGCGAAATCCGGGGGGATGAAGAGGTCGTCGAGCTCGAAGACCTCCCTGAAGGCCCTCACCATCCCGCTGTTGGCTGCCACGCCGCCCTGGAAGGCCACGGGAGGCACTATCGTCGTTCCCCTGGCGATGGTGCCCCTGAAGTTCCTGGCCACGGCAAAGCAAAGCCCGGCCACGATGTCCTCCACGGGCGTGGCTATCTGCTGGAGGTGTATCATGTCGCTCTTGGCGAAGACGCTGCAGCGGCCGGCGATGCGCGGGGGCTTGGCGCTTCTGAGGGCCATCTCGCTGAACTCCTCTATGGAGAGCCTGAGCCTCTCGGCCTGCTGGTCCAAGAAGGAGCCCGTGCCGGCGGCGCATACGGAGTTCATCGCGAAGTCCCTGACCCCCGAGTCGTCCATGACGATGAGCTTCGAGTCCTCGCCCCCCATCTCGATGATGGTGTTTACGTGAGGGTGGAGTTTTTGAGTGGAGTAAGCCTGAGCTACGATCTCGTTCACCGGGTCCATGCCCAGTATCGAGGCTATGAGCTTGCCCGACGTGCCGGTCACGGCCAGAGAGCATTCCCCGGAAACGTCGGCGGCACCGAGCATTTCGACGGCCATCTCTATCGGATGGCCCCTGTGCGGCCTGTATTCCTTGTGAAGGACTTCGCCGCTTTCGTCGAGGATGACAAGCTTGACGCTTACGGAGCCCGCATCAATACCGATATACCTCATTACACCCCCCAAAAATATAAAATATCCGAATCAGCGCCGGGCTTCCTTGAAAAGCCTTGGCCTTGCGTACCATGTCCCTGAGTCTGACCCCGGCGCGACATACCGCAAATCCCAGTCATTAAGTTTACCATATGAATCATATATGTAAAAACAACAAACAGACGCTTGGCCTTGCGGCGCGCCGGGACGAAGGGGCCGTATTCCCTGCGGCGAGGTCAAAAAACGGCAGGATAATCCTGAAAGTGACAATAATTGTCAATATTGTCTCTCGATTCCCCTTGATTTTATTACGTTTTTCCTTGGCATGGAAAGTGCTTCTATATGGGCCGAAGCAGATAGTTCGAAGCGCCGGGTGAAGCCGGGCTTAATACTTAGAAAAGGGGGTGATGGGCAGGACATCATATCCGGCAATTGGTAAGAACATCGGCAACAAGAGAGGCAATATTAACTTAAAAGGAGGTTTCAAATGTTCAAGGCGGTTGACAATCTGAGGGAGCAGAAGGGTTTCACCCTCATCGAGCTCCTCATAGTTATCGCGATCATCGGCATACTGGCGGCCATCGCGATTCCGGCGTTCCTGGGCCAGAGGGAAAAGGCGAAGATAAGGGCCGTGGAGGCCAGTGCAAAGGGCGCGGTCTCCGAGGTGCAGGGCTTACTCGACTCTTTCGTGGCAGGCGAGCCGTTCGTCGTGCTTGACTCAAGCGGTGACGAAATATGCGTAGAGTCCAGCGACGCAGCCGGCATCAAGACATGCAGCAGCATGTACGCCGGCGTAACTCACAATAGCGAAACGTATGACCCCGCTGACCTGGCCACGGTCAAGACCTATATCATCGCTCACCACACTGGAAAGAACGAGAAGAGCCCCTACAACGCAAGCGCCAACCTCTTCGTGGCTCCCAACCCCGGGTCGCAGCCGACGAGCGAAGGCCAGGTGGCCATATACAATTCCGGCTCCCGCTCCTTCACCATCAAGGCGTACGCCGCCGACCTCACGGCCGGTTCGGAGATTCTCAACACCACGGTAACTTCAAGGTAGAAATGGTCCGCTCGAATGGGGGGATAAGATTATCCCCCCATTTTTTTGGCTTGCAGAAAGGCATCGGATTAATGGTGGGAAACAATTTTCGGCCCTCGGCCCGTCTCATGGAGGATGGCGGGAGCAATGCCGTTTACGGGGAAAGGGTTGTGTTTAAAAACAAGAGGCTGGATATTAATTATCATGAATGACGCGAAATCTAAGCTCTCCTATAGCCCGAGGTTCCTGAGCGCCATGGCGGGCCTTGCGGCCCTGGCCGTGTCTCTTCCGTCCCTCGGCTCCGGGTTCTTCCTCGGCGACCCGCGCATCGTGGCCGAGGCCGGAGGGAGCCCCTTCGCGGGAATGTCCTTTCTCCTTGACCGCTCCATATGGGGGATGAGCCCCCTGGGGTTCCACGTCACCAGCGCCCTCATCCATGCGGCGAACTCCATGCTGGTTTTTGCGGTGGGGTATTATCTATTCAAGAAGGAATCTCCCTGGCCCGCCTTCCTCGGGGCCTTGCTGTTCGCGCTTCATCCCATGAACACCGAGGCGGTCTCCTGGATATCGGCCAGGGGCGAGTTGATATATACGACCTTTTTCCTTTTATCGCTGGTTTCATACTTGAATTACACAGAACACCGAGGTGGTCTTAAGGGCCCCGGCCGCCAAAATCCCGGAGCCCGCCTTGAGGACCGTGCGCGGGGCGCGGCCTGGCTCGTACTTACTGGGGCGTTTTTCTTCCTCTCGCTCCTTGGGAGCGAAAAGGCCCTCGCCCTGGCGGCGGTCGTCCCGCTAATTGCCTTTGCGCTGTCCGACCGCCCGGCTGGTCTCTTGAAGCGTCTGGCCCCGGCCGTGGGCGTGTGCGTCGCTACGCTGGCAGCCTTTTATGCCCTCGCCCCCCTCGCCCTGGGCGGCGCGCCGGAGTTGGCGGTAAAAAACAGAATCTTCGACATGGGGATATCCCCCGGCCTCGGCCATTATGCCGGAAAGCTCGTCCTCCCTCTCGGTCTTGATCTATATCCCCAGGTGCCCGGGAGCGCCTTCTACATGCTTGCGGGCCTTGCCCTGGTCGCGTCGGTCGCGCTCCTCTATGCCTGGAGGCTGAGGCTGGAGGCCTTTCTCGTGGCATGGGTCGTCGCTTCGCTCCTGCCCTCGTTCTTCGTGATCGATTACAGCGGGTCTGTGCTCGACGAGCGGTACCTTTATCTGCCGGCGGCGGCCTTCGCCCTATTGCTGGCCGCGAGGCTTTCGATGATCAGGAGCAGGCCTGCCCTTCTGGCTGTGTCGGTGGTTTTCGTGGCCTCGTATGCGTTCCTTTCCTTCCAGGCGACTGCATCCTGGAAAAACGAGGGGGGGCTCGTGGCGGAAGCCCTGCAAAAAGACGCCCAGTCCATGTACGAAAACCCTTCCCAGGCCTCATATGTCCTTACCAGGCTGGGAAATGAGGAGACGGAGGCGGGCGACTACGTTAAGGCCTGGGGCCATCTCCGCGAGGCCCTGAGGGCTGACGACAGGAACTACATGGCCTACTATCAGGGCGGGCGGCTCTTCGAGAGGCTTCACGAAAAGTTCGGCAGGGAAGGCGACGTCGCCGCACGGAGGGCCCTTGCCCTGGAGGCAGTCCGGGTTCTGGAGAAGGGCAGCGAAAACTTTCCCCAATTCGGGTATACTCATTTGCAGCTCGGCGTGTGGTATGTCCGCCTTTCGCTCTGGGAGGAGGCCGAGGCGGCTTTAAGTAAAGCCGTCATGCTCAATCCGCAAGACGAGGAGGCGGCGGCCCTGCTCATGCTGACGCAGGGGCTCAGGGAGCGTGGCCTGCGGACATCCAATGGCTTGGCGGAAGTCGGCGGGAGGCTGCCTGTTTCCGGCCAAAGCAACGACGATGCCTTTTAAGCTTGTGCCAAATAGCCGTTATACAAGGAGGTCGAGAAAAGTGAATGCTCAATTAACCCCAGATAAATATCGGGGCCGCGGCGGCTTCACCCTCATCGAGCTCCTAATCGTCATAGCCATCCTGTCCATCATAGCCACCATTGCGGTGCCCATGTTCCTCGGCCAGAGGACCAAGGCCATGCGCAGCGAGGCAATAACCAACCTCGAGTCCCTAAGGCTCCTGGAGGAGCAGTACTATGCCGAAAACGGCGACTACACAGCCGATGCGGGCGATTGCGCCTCCGACGCCGGCACGGACGCCATACGGGGCGTCCTGCCGAGCTTCAAGCCCGGAACGGCGCAGAGCCTGAGGTATTACTACTGCGTCTCGAAGGACGTCGACTTCGACGGCAACGCCCAGGACCCGTGCTTCAGGGCCCGGGCCGTAGGAAAGAGCGGCTCAGCCGTCGCCGGCCAGGACCTGAAAGTGGACTGCAACAACGAAAAGAATTACTAGGCCCTCGCGCGCCCGACTTTGACTGTGATATATTAAAGTCATCGCGGGCGTAACTCAGCGGTAGAGTGAGAGCTTCCCAAGCTCTTGGTCGCGGGTTCGAATCCCGTCGCCCGCTCCAGCTTAGGAAATGACGAAGTTCTTCTCGATATTGGTTCTCGGCCTTGCCCTGGCGGGCCTCGCCGCCTGCGAGGAAAACCCCGGCCAGGAGTACGGAAAGTCGGTGGTCCGCACCATCGACAGGGCCGGTAAGACAGCCGACGCCGCGAACCTCAACGCCATGAGGAAGTCCGTGGAATCCTACCGCGCCCTCAACGGGACCTACCCCGAAAGCATCGACGGGATTGCCTCTTCCATGGGCCTCGACCCCTCGCGCTACGACTACGACCCGGCCACCGGACGGGTGGCGCTCAGGTAGCGGGCAAGGGGCGCAGTCTCCCTTTCCGGTATCCCCGTAGCGGGGGAATGGTGTCCCGCCGTTTTCGTCTCTCACGCCGAAGATATTTTAAGCATCCCCTCGGCCTTGAACCAACTCCAGGGTGATGCCTCTAAAAGTGCATCGACCGGAGTGAACGCCGGCCGAATCTGCCCCGCCTCCCGCCACGCCCCCAAACGAAAGGGGAGGGACTAATAGACCTCCCGCCAGTCGAGGATCCTGATGCTTACGCCGGCCGAGCAAGTGGTGCCCCAGTTCACGGTGGCGGAGTTGGATATCTCGTCCCCGGGAGAGGCCTTGTCCAGGGCGTAGGGCCCGGCGTAGTCGGATCCGGGGGGGGTGTCGGCATCGACGGTAAGGGTCGGGTAGCACTGGAGAGCCCCCGACTGAATCGTTCCCGGGGCGAAGGCGAGGGTCACGGCCTCGAGCGAGAGCACGCTTATATCTACCCCGCTGTCCAGGGCGAAGGTGTCGGGCGAGCCGGGGGTTATGGCCAGCGAGGTGTCGGCGGGGTGGACCACCACGGTGTCCGGCCCGCAGTTGACGACGTCGAGCCTGAAGGCGCCGGAGTCGCCGGTGTTTATGCTCACTGGGTTAATGTCGCCCGTTGGCGCCGGGTCCGTCCTCGCGAAGGTGAGCGTGCCGGGCACGTAGCTCAGGGTGCCCGTGGTGACGGCCGTGAAATCCACGGTCCGGGCGACCGAGGTGAAGGGGTTGTATTCCGCCGTCACCGTGGCCGACACGTCGGTGTCCGAGCAGGGAGCCCTGAGGTATACAGTCGCCTGCCCGCTTGAGTCCGTGACGCCGGTGGAGGCCGAAAGCGTCCCCGCCGTCGTCGTGAAGTTGAGGGTGCGCCCCTGGACCGGAGCGCCCGCCAGCGTGAGGGTGGCCTCGAAGCAGTACTGGGTTGTCCCGTCGGCGGCCTCCGAGGCCGGGAGGGGGCTCAGGCAGTCGTCGTCGAATGCCTGGAGGGCCAGGCCGTAAGCGATGACGACTATCTCGGAGTCCTCGGTGGCGGCATTGTTGTTCTTGTCCGTGATGACGACCGGGAAGTTATATATCACGTCAGAGGTCACGAGGGGCACGCAGTCGAAGTTTATGGTGAAGTCCTTCGACTGTCCCACGAGTATTCCGTTTGTGCCTATGGGGTTAGCGGCGGTGAAGGTCACGGAAGAAACCGGGGACCCCGCCGTGGAGGATGTCCAGTTTGTAGGCGGGGTGTCGGACTGGTAGCGCCAGCCTTCGCTCCCCGGGGCGCAGGAGGCCGAAAGGGGCGGCGATATGTCTATGCGGACCTCCTTTACCTCCACGGAGCCGTTGTTGTAGACGGTCCAGGTGGGGCTGAAGCTCGTGGACCCCGTGGTCACCGTGCCGGGGGTGACGGTGACGGCGTAGATGACGACGCGCCCCGGCGCAGAGGAGGCGGCGTTTGTGCTTTCGGTGTCGGAGGAGGCCGAGCCCGAGAAGCTGTAGGTCTGCCCTATGGAGCCCGTTATGGTGTATTGCCAAGTGAAGGCCACGCTTTCGCCGGGGGAGAGAGTGGCGAGGCTAACGGGGGCGGGGCCCGAAAGGAGGGCCGCCGAAGCGGTGCCGGTGGGCGCTATGGCGGGGACGATGTCCGTGAGGGTCTCGGCCCCGTTGTTTTGAACGGTCAAGTTAACAAGAACGCTCTGCCCGCTTATCACGCTCAGGGGGGTAACATCCACGTCTGCCGTGAAGTTTCCGATTACGACCGTGCCGGAGCCCGCCTGCTTCGAGGTCGCAGTGCCCGAGGGATTGCCGGCGTAGGAGCCGAAGCTCACATAGCCGGTGGAGGCGGCCTCGTATATCCATTTTATCTTCGAGGTCTCGCCCGGGCCCAGGGTGAAGGAGGCGGTGTCCTGGCTGTAAATCACGTCCCACTTGGCATGGGGCGCCGCGGAGG
>JASFVA010000023.1:0-11306 GCA_050050055.1 Nitrospirota bacterium | reverse complement strand
CCCTACGACAGGTGGGACCTGTGGCCCGGCAAGGGGAAGCTCTACGAGGGGACAGAGCCCCACGGCGCCCTGCTCACGACGTACGTGAACGAGACCGCCCTCAGGGCCGTCGAGAAGGGGGAGGGCGCACTCCCCGAGGGCTCCATCGTCGCCAAGGAGAACTACACCCCGGACAAGGAGTTCGTGGCCCTGACCGTGATGTACAAGATAAAAGGGTACAACCCCCAGGGGGGAGACTGGTTCTGGGCGAAGTACGGCCCGAAGGGAGACGTGCAGGCGGCGGGCAGGGCGAAGGGCTGCCTGAAATGCCACGGAAGGGTCTCGGACACGGACTACCTCTGGTCGCGCAAGCTGAAGTAGGGCTCCGTATCCATTAGGCTGTTTGCCGGGGGGGCGGGGCTATTTTATCCCGTACTTCGAGAGCTTGTGCCTGAAGGACCTGAACGAGAGGCTCAGGAGCTTGGCGGCCTCGGTCTTCTTGCCACCCGTCAGGGTCAGGGCCTCCAGGAGGTAGTTCCTCTCGATGTCGCTCAGGAGCTTCTCCATGTCCACCCCGTCCCGGTCGACGGAGGGAAGCGCCGGGGCCTTTTCGTCGGAGGGCGCGAGCTCCTCCGGGAGTTCGGCGGCCGTGATGACGTCCTTGTCCGTCAGCAGCAGGATTCGCTCCAGCATGTTTTCCAGTTCCCTGACGTTGCCCTTCCAGGGGCAGCTCATCAGGACGCTCATGGCGCTGCCCGAGAACTGCCTCGGACTTTCGGAGGAGTATTTCTTGAGGAAATGCTCGACCAGGAGGGGGATGTCGTTCTTGCGCTCCCTGAGGGGGGGGATGCGGAGGGGGATGACGTTGAGCCTGAAGTAGAGGTCGTCCCTGAAGCGGCCCTCGTCGCACTCCTTCCTGAGGTCCCTGTTGGTCGCCGAGACTATCCTTACGTCCACGGTGATGTCCGTGGTCCCGCCGACCCTCCTGAACGAGCCGGTCTCTATGGCCCGGAGGAGCTTGGACTGCAGGTTGATTGGCATCTCGGCCACCTCGTCCAGGAAGAGGGTCCCCTCGTCGGCCACTTCGAAAAGCCCCTGCTTGTTCTGCGTGGCCCCCGTGAAAGAGCCTTTCATGTGGCCGAACAACTCGCTCTCGAGAAGCCCCTCGGGGAAGGTGGCGCAGTTGATGGCCACGAAGTTCTTCTCGCCCCGGGGGCTCAGGTTGTGAAGGGCCGAGGCTATGAGCTCCTTGCCCGTGCCCGACTCGCCGGTGATGAGCACGTTGGAGCTCGTGGAGGCGACCTTGGGGACCGCGCCGAGGAGTTCCTGCATCTTGGCGCTCTTGCCCACTATGTTTTCTATCTCGTAAGTGCTCTTCACCGTCTCCCTGAGGAGGCTGACCTCCGTCTTGAGCCTCTTCCTGTCGAGGGCGTTTTTCACGATGAGGCGTATCTCGTCTATCTTGAAGGGCTTGTGGATGTAATCGTAGGCGCCGAGCTTCATGGCCTCCAGGGCCGACTCCATGGTGCCGAAGGCGGTTATCATTATGACCACCGTCTCCGGGGATACCTCCTGGGCCTTGGCCAGTATGCCGAAACCGTCCGTCCCCGGCATCTTTATGTCCGTGATCACGAGGTCGAAGATGTCCTTATCGAGCCAGGATACCCCCTCCTTTCCGTCGGCCGCGGCCACGACGCCGTAGCCCTCCGACTCAAGGAGCATGGTCAGTATCTCCCGCATGTTCTTTTCGTCCTCTACGACGAGTATCCTAGCGCCCGGCTTCTGCATGGTCCCCCGGCATGATTATCTTGAAAGTGGTGCCCGCACCCGGCGAGCTTTGAAGCATCACCTTGCCCTTGTGGTCCTCGATTATCCTGCGCGCGATGCTCAGCCCCAGCCCCGTGCCCTCCGCCTTGGTGGTATGGAAAGGATAGAACACTTTCTCCTGCTCTTCAAGGGGTATGCCCCCTCCGGTGTCGGTAAAGGTTATCTCCACGTCGTCGCCCCGCCGCGAGGCGCCCACCTCTATGCTCCCTCCCGAGGGCATGGCGTCGAGGGCGTTGAGCCCCAGGTTCAGGAACACCTGCTCCAGCTTGAGCTGGTCGGCGCTTACCGTAAGGGGCGAGGAATAGGTCTTCTTTATGACGATGCCGTTGGAGCTCTTGCTCCTCAGGAGGTCCAGGGTCTTGTCGAGAATGGCCGAGAGGTCGCACCGGTCCACCTCGAGGGCGCTGGGCCTGGAATAAGTCAGGAAGTCGCCGATGATATGGTTGAGCCTGTCCATTTCGCTGATGGCTATCGACATGAGCTTTTCCTTCTTCTCGGTGCTCACGGAGCTTTCCCTCAGCATCTCGATGGAGCCCTTGAGCGAAGCCAGGGGGTTTCTTATCTCGTGGGCCATGTTCGCCGAGAGCTCCCCTATGGTGGCCCACTTTTCCTTCTGCCTGATCTCTTCCGCCAGGCGCTTCAGCCTGGTCAGGTCCTGGAAGACGCCGATGAACCCTGTGTCCCTGCCCTTGGCGTCCTTCATCCTCGACACCGTGAGGCCCAGGATTTTTTCCTTCCCCCCGACCTCCAGGACCTCCTCCATGCGAGCCCCCTCGCTCAGGCTTTTCATGAAAGGGAACACCTGCGAGGCGTTCTTGCCTATGGCGTAGGCCCTGATCCTGCCGGTTATATCCTCGGCGGCCTTGTTGAACACCAGTATCCTTCCGGCCAGGTCCGTGGTGAAAAGGCCGCTGGGGGTGTTTTCGATGACCTCCTTGTTGAACAGGGTGAGGTCCTCGATGAAGGTCTCCTTTGTCTCTATCCTCGACACCAGGTAGCCCATGAGGTAGGCCGTGAGGTACAGGCCGAGCATGTGCGAGAAGATGTTGTAGAGGAAGTCCTTCTCGGTCAGCAGAGGGTCGTAGGGAAGGGGGAGCAATCCGTAGAACTGCAGGTCCACGAGGACCCCGTAGAGTATGCTGAGGAAGATGGCGTTGAAGTAGCCGGCGGTCCTGCCCAGCACCGTCGCGGCTGCTATGACTATGACGAGCATGAGGGAGGAGAACCAGCTCTCGATGCCCCCGGTGAGGAAAATGAGCGCCACGACCGCCACGTCGTCGAGGACGATCTGGGCGTGGGCCAGCCTGCGGCTGTCGACCCTTCCCAGGAGGAGGGCGTAGGCGATGCTCAGGCCGTACAGGACCGCACCGAGGTGGAGCACCGAGGTCGGGAAGGGGAAGACCCTGTAGCCTATCTGGAATACGAAGACCGTCCCCAGGAGGACCGTGACGAAAAAGACCCTGATGGCTATCAAGGTCTTTAACTTTCTGACGAGGGAATCTTCTGTCATCAGTACCCGCTATTCGATCAGCGTGATCATCTTGAATATCGGCAGGTACATCGCCACGATTATGAAGCCCACGGCGGTGCCGAGGAAGACCATCAGCAGGGGCTCCATCATGGCGGTCAGGTTCGCCACGGTGTTGTCGACCTCGTCGTCGTAGAAGTCGGCTATCTTGGTCATCATGGCGTCTATCGCGCCCGTGGATTCGCCGACGGCTATCATGTGCGTCACCATGGGGGGGAACACTTTCGCTTTCATGAGAGGCTCGGCGAGGGTCTTGCCCTCGGTGACCGCCGCCCGGACGTCCATTATCGCGTTTTCGATTATCTTGTTGCCCGACGTCTTGGCCGTGATCTCGAGCCCGTCGAGTATGGGCACTCCGCTGGAGGTCAAGGTCCCCATGGTCCTGGTGAACTTCGATATCGCGACCTTGCTGAGCAGTTCTCCGAAGATGGGGAGCTTCAGGACGATCCTGTCCACCATCAGCCTGCCCCTCTTCGTCTTCTTGAACCTGTTGAGGAACACGAAGAGGCCCACCAGGGACACCAGTATTATCAGGCCGCCGATTCCTTTCAGGAAGTTGCTGATCCCCACGATTATCTTCGTGGGCAGCGGGAGCGAGCCGCCGAGGGCCTGGAACATCTCCTGGAACACGGGGACGACGAACACCAGGATGACCGCCACTATGACGACGGCCACGACGGAGATCGTCGTGGGGTAGACCAGGGCTCCCTTGACCTTCTTGGCCAGTTTCATCGCCTTCTCGATGTAGGCCGCCAGCCTGTTGAGTATCGTGTCCAGTATGCCGCCCGCCTCCCCGGCGGCGACCATGTTGACGTAGAGCTCGCTGAAGTGCTTGGGGTGCTTGGACAGGGCGTCGGCGTAGGTGGCGCCGCTTTCGACGTCGCTCTTGATGGCGGCGAGGGCCTTGCCCAGGGTCTTGTTTTCGACCTGGGTGGAGAGTATGTCGAGGGCCTGGACGAGAGGCAGGCCCGCGTCGATCATGGTGGCGAACTGCCTCGTGAAGACGACTATGTCCTTCTGCGAAACCTTCCCGCCGAAGGACATGTTGAGAAAGGATTTCTTTTCCGTCTCGGTGATCGTCGTGGGAGTTATGTTTTTCGCCCTGAGCTTTGCCATGACCTCGTTCTTGGACGAGGCCGTCATCTGTCCCGACTCTAAGGTGCCCTGCATGGTCTTTCCAGACCACTGGTAAACGATAGCGGCCATTTGTTATGCCCCCCTCTTCACTGCGTCTCCCGCCCTCTGGAGCATCTGAATGAGCTCCTCCACGTTCGTGGAGCGGCCCAGGGCGTCCTCGTAGGAGATGAGCCCCTTCTTGTATAGCTCCAGGAGCGATTGGTTCATCGTCTGCATGCCGTACTTCGCCTGCCCGGTCTGCATCATGGAGTAGATCTGGTGTATCTTGTCCTCCCTGATGAGGTTCCTGATGGCCGGGCTGAAAAGCAGCACTTCCAGCGCCAGGACGCGTCCGCGGCCGCTCTTCTTGGGGATGAGCTGCTGGGCTATGACCCCTTCGAGGACGAAGGACAGCTGGACGCGGATCTGTTCCTGCCTGTGGGGCGGAAAGACGTCGATCACCCTGTTTATGCTCTGGATGGCCGAGTTGGTGTGAAGGGTGGCGAAGGTCAGGTGCCCGGTCTCGGCCACGGTAAGGGCCGATTCGATGGTCTCGAGGTCCCTCATCTCGCCGATGAGTATCACGTCCGGGTCCTGCCTCAGGACGTACTTCAGGGCCGAGGAGAACGAAGTGGTGTCGGATTTAACCTCTCTCTGGTTGACCAGGCAGTTCTTGTGCCCGTGCAGGTATTCGATGGGGTCCTCTATGGTTATTATGTGGTCGTGCCTTTCGGTGTTTATCCTGTCTATCATGGCGGCGAGGGTCGTGGACTTGCCGCTTCCCGTGGGGCCGGTGACGAGTATCAGCCCGCTGGGTTTCCTGGAGAGGTTGGACACGACCTCGGGGATGCCCAGCTGCCTGAAGTTCGGCAGCTCGAAGGGCACCGTCCTGAACGCCCCGGCCACCGCCCCACGCTGCATGAACACGTTGGCCCTGAATCTGCTGAGCCCCTTGAGGCCGAAGGAGAGGTCGAGCTCGTTGTTCGCCTCGAAGGAGTGTTTCTGGGCGTCGGTCAACACGCTGTAGCAGAGGGCCTTCGTCTGGACGGGCTTGAGGGGTTCGAATCCCTCCAGGGGCCTTAGCTTTCCGTCGACCCGGACAAGGGGAGCGATCCCGGTGGTGATATGGAGGTCCGAAGCCCCCTGTTCGATCATCGTCTTAAGCATGTCATAGAGCGAAAGTTCCATCTTCCATCACCTCGCCGGAGTCAGTCTCCGAATGTGACTCTCAGCACCTCCTCGATGCTGGTCAAGCCGTTTTTTACGTGGGTCAGGCCCGACATCCTCAGGGTCTTCATCCCGTTGCGGATGGCGGCCTTCTTAAGCTCGTCGGTGTTGGCGCCTTCCAGTATGAGCTCCTTGGTCTCGTCGTTGAGGACCATGACCTCGAATATCCCGAGCCTTCCCTTGAAGCCGGAGCCGTTGCAGGCCGGGCACCCCTTGCCCTTGTATACCTTGATGGACTTGGCCTCCTCCTCCGAAAAGCCCACCTTGATGAGGGCGGGCTCGGGCACGTTGTCCTCCACCTTGCACTTCTGGCATATCTTCCTGCCGAGCCTCTGGGCCATTATCAGTATGACGGACGACGAAACGAGGAAGGGCTCGATGCCCATGTTGAGGAGCCTGTTGATGGTGCTCGGGGCGTCGTTGGTGTGAAGGGTGCTGAGCACGAGGTGGCCGGTGAGGGCGGCCTTGATGGCGATCTCGGCGGTCTCGAAGTCCCTTATCTCGCCCACCATTATGATGTCGGGGTCCTGCCTGAGAAAGGCCCTGAGGGCCGAGGCGAAGGTGAGCCCTATCTCCTCCTTCACGTGGACCTGGTTTATCCCCATGAAGTTGAACTCCACCGGGTCCTCGGCGGTCATGATGTTGGTGTCGGGCTTGTTCAGGTGCGTGAGGCCCGAATAGAGCGTCACGGTCTTTCCGCTTCCCGTGGGGCCCGTGACGAGTATCATGCCGTAGGGTTTCTCCAGGGCCCACATGAAGTCCTGCAGGGCCTTCTCCTCGAACCCCAGCTTCGTGAGGTCCACCTGGAGGCTGGACTTGTCGAGGAGCCTGAGCACGGTCTTTTCGCCGAAGAGGGTGGGCAGCGTGGAGACGCGGAAGTCGATCTCGCGCTTCTTCCCCAGCTTGAGCTTGATCCTGCCATCCTGGGGGAGCCTCCTTTCGGCGATGTCCAGGCGGGCCATGATCTTCACCCTCGAGGTGAGGGCGGCCCTTATCTTCACCGGCAGGTTCATGACGGTGTACATGACGCCGTCCACCCTGTAGCGCACCCGGAGGGACGACTCGTAGGGCTCTATGTGGATGTCGCTGGCGCCGGTCTTCACGGCGTTTACGAATATCCCGTTGACGAGTTTTATGATGGGGGCCTCGACGTCGGCCACCACTTCGGAGTCTTCCTGCTCCTCCACGGCCTCCACGCCGTCGAGGGCGCTCCCCACCACGGAGTCGAAGTCGTCGACGTTCACCATGGGGCCGTCGTCCACATCGCCGAAAGAGCCGCCTTCCACGTCCTCGTCGTCGCTCAGCGTATAGTCCCTGGCTTCGAGTATGCTGGCGGATTCCTCGGGGTCGGCGGTCTTGGTGGTGGTGGCCACCTCGGCGCCCCTGCCCCCCCCGCCGTAGGTCTGGTTTATGGCGCTGACTATGGCGGATTCGCTGGAGACCGCCACCTCCACGTTGTAGCCCGTCATGAACTTGACGTCGTCGATGGCGAAGACGTTGGAGGGGTCCGTCATGGCGATGGTGAGGGTCGCCCCGACCCTCGAGACGGGGATCATGACGTATTTCTTGGCCATCTCGGCCGGGATCAGCTTCATGAGGGTGGCGTCGATGCTGCGCTCCTGGAGGTTGATAGCCGGCACGCCGAACTGCTTGCTGAGGAAAGACACGAGTTTTTCCTCGGTGATATAACCGAGCTTGACCAGGTTAGTGCCCAGCCTGCCGCCGACAGACTTCTGCATCTCCAGGGCCTTAGTAAGCTGGTCCTCGGTTAATATGTCCTCTGAAACCAGGAGCCGTCCCAGCTTTTTAGTCATACCTCTAAAATATATAAAAAATCATTTAAAGTCAACTCAATATATTAAGTTTCTTATTGTAAAGGGTTAAATATTTATTATCATTAGTGTCTTGCGCCCGGAGGGGCGCTTTACTGGGAGGGCTTTTTTCGAAGATAATAGTTGATATGACTTTTTACAGGGCGCTTTGGACAATCCTCCTTACGCTTGCCGTGGCCGTCTCCCCGGCCTCCGGCCAGGTTACGGAGCACGTCCTTCCCAACGGCCTCAAGGTCGTCGTGGATGAGGACCACACCGCGCCGCTCGCGGTCTTCCAGATATGGTACCGCGTGGGCTCGAAGGACGAGGAGCTCGGGCAGACCGGCTTGAGCCACGTCCTGGAGCACATGATGTTCAAGGGCACGGAAAAATACGGGCCCGGCGAGGTTTCCCGCACGGTGATGCGCTACGGCGGCACCGACAACGCCTTCACGTCGCGGGATTACACCGCCTACTTCCAGATACTGCCCTCGGACAGGATAGGCCTCTCCTACGAGATAGAGTCCGAGAGGATGCAGAACCTGGCCCTGGACCCCGAGGAGACGGTGTCGGAGAGAAACGTGGTCATGGAGGAAAGGCGGCTCCGCTACGAGGACGACCCCCAGAACGCCCTTTTCGAGGGCGTCATCGCGGCGGCCTTCAGGGCCCACCCCTACCAGTGGCCCGTCATCGGGTGGATGTCGGACCTGGCCAACATCAGGAAGGAGAACCTTCTCGAGCACTACCGGAAATACTACACGCCCGCGAACTCCTTCATCGTCGTGGCCGGCGACGTGAGCACGGACCGGGTGCTCGAGGACATAGGCCGGCACTTCGCGCACATCGAGCCGGGCACCGAGGTCAGCCGCCTCGAGCACGTGGAGCCCCCCCAGAGGGGGGAGATCAGGGTGCGCCTCCGGAAGGAGGCGGAACTGCCCTACATCATCGCCGCCTACCACGTCCCTCCCTTCCCCCACGAGGACAGCTACGCCCTGGATGTGCTGGAGGAGGTCCTCACCGGCAAGAGCGGCAGGCTCTACCGCTCCCTGGTCTACGAGGGGAAACTCGCCCTCGGCGCCGACGCGGGAAACAGCGGCACCTACGTGGACCCCTTCCTGTTCTTCCTCGAGGCCACCGCCTCCCCCGGCGGGGACGTGGGGGACCTCGAGGCTGCCCTATTTAGGGAGATAGAGGCCGTGAAGGAAGAAGCCCCCACCGACTTCGAGCTCCAGAGGGCGAAAAACCAGCTCGAGGCCTCCTTCGTCATGGGGCAGGACTCGCTCTTCAACCGGGCCATGCAGATCGGCATCTACGAGATGCTGGGCGACTGGAGGCTCAAGGACAGGTACGTCGAGGAGATAAGGAAAGTGACCGCCGAGGACGTGAGCCGGGTGGCCCGCAAATACCTCGGGGAGGAAAACAGGACCGTGGGAATTCTGATACCCGAAAAGGAAGAAGGCCAATGAGGATAAAGCTCCTGGCCCTGGCCGCCGTGGCGCTTTCCCTCTTCTTCGCCGCCGAGGCCGCCTCGGCCCTCGAGGTCGAAAGGACGGTCACATCCGAGGGGCTCGTCGTCCTCCACGTCGAGAGGGACAACCTCCCGGTGGTCGTCTTTACCCTCCTTGTGGACGCGGGTTCCTCCCGCGAGCCCTCCGAGCTGGCGGGGCTCGCGAGCCTCACCGCCTCGCTCCTGGACGAGGGCACCGCGCGGCGCACCTCGATGCAGATAAGCGAGGAGGTCTCCTACATCGGGGCGAGGCTGGGCGTCTCGGCGGGGCGGGACTTTTCCACCCTGACGCTCAAGGTGCTCAGGAAGGACCTGGAGAAGGGGCTGGACGTGTACTCCGACATCCTCTTGAACCCCTCCTTCCCTCCGGAGGAGATCGCCAGGGTCAAGGACCTGGTGAAGGGCTCCCTGAGGGAAATGGAGGAGCGCCCGTCCTTTCTCGCGAGGAGGGCGTTCATGGGCAAGGTATTCGGCGACCACCCCTACGGAAGGATCCCGAAGGGGACCCCGGAGACGGTGGACGCCATAGAGCGAGAAGACATCGTTCGGTTCCACGAGAAGTATTACGCCCCCGGCAACTCGATTCTTGCCGTGGTGGGCGACATATCCTCCGAGGAGCTCCAGGCGCTCCTCGAGAAGCACCTGGGGGCCTGGACGGGCCGGGAGGCACCCCCGCTTGAGGCCGCTTCACCCGCCGAGGCCGGGGGCGAGGTCGTAAGGATAGACAGGGACCTCACGCAGGCCAATATTCTGCTGGGGCACCTCGGCGTCAGCAGGGGAGACCCCGACTTCTACCCCCTCCGGGTGATGAACTACATACTGGGCGGAGGGGGGTTTTCCTCGCGGCTGATGGAATCCATAAGGCAGCAGATGGGGCTGGCCTACGACGTGCACAGCTTTTTCCCAGCGGGCAGGCTCGCAGGCACGTTCCGGGCGGTCGTCCAGACGAAGAACTCCACCGCCAACGAGGCCATTGGCGAAATCATCCGGCAGATGAGGCTTATGAGGCAGGAGAAGGTGACCCCGGAGGAGCTCGAGGGGGCCAAGGCGTTCCTCGTCGGGAGCTTTCCCCGGAAGCTCGAGACCATGGACAAGATAGCCAACTTCCTGGTCCGGGTGGAATACCACGGCCTTGGGCCGAACTATATGGAGGAGTACCCCCGGCTGATAGAGTCCGTCACGGCGGACGACGTCCTCAGGGCGGCCAGGGAGCACCTGCGCCCGGAGAGCCTCGTCATAGTCGTCGTGGCCGACCAGGAGGAGGCCCAGGTCGGCGACGCCCACCCGGCCGGCCCCCGGTAGGGGGCGCAGGGGCGTGTGAACCGAGGCCGGTTTCTGTTGTATAATTGTGCCAGGCATTTTTTCGCAGGGAGCGGGAAAGCCGTTTTCTGGATATCCGTCAGATGGCTGTTGAGATGCTCCCTGTCGCGGCTCGGCCCTCCGTATCCGGGATGCCGGGCCAGGAGACATTGCCGGCGGTGCAGCGTGAAATAGGGCGGTTAGCTCAGCTGGGAGAGCGCCAGAATCGCACTCTGGAGGTCGAGGGTTCGACTCCCTTACCGTCCACCAGATAAATCAAGGGGTTAGCCGACACAGGCTATCCCCTTTTCTTTTGCATTCATCGCTGAAAACTCATCCAGCGCAGAGGCCCGACGTATCTGCCGCTCTACCACCCCGGCCTCCCGCGTGCCCGTGCAAGTTGAGCAGGGCCATAGTGAGGTTCTTGCGGCCCCCTTATCGATATCCATCCTGGATATGACAAGGCGCGCCCCCGTCGATGAGGGCCTTGACCGCAATATTATCGTTTTCGTATTGCAAAAGGGTTTGCAATATAATAAGAGATAAAGATAAAGGTATTCAGGCCGCGAACGTAAAGTGCAGGGGTTAATCTAACGGGACTCAGGCGGGACTCAGGCAGACCCGGCGGCCCCTTGCTGGTCTCCCGCGTCGAGGATCTCGCTAAGGTAAAAATCGCACTGCATGCAATTTTTGGCCTTCTGGTCGTAGTTGAGGAGCGGCCCCCCGCCGCAGAGGGTGCCGGCGACCATGTAGCAGATTCTGCCGGCCCCTGGGTAGGCCGGACATTGCCGGGCCACTTCCATGCCGCATTGCTTGTATTCCCAGCAGTTTATCGGTCGTCTTTTCTCCATGGGCAGGCTCCACGCGCCTTTTATATAATTCTGGTGGAAAGCGGGGGGGATGTCAATGTGCAATATTGGTTGTGTAAGCCGGGGGAGTCGGGAAGGGAAGGCCGTGGAAGGAAGTCCGGCTTCTCCGGCGCGGGCCGAGAGTTCCGGAGTGTCCAGAAAGC
>JASFVA010000022.1:0-11728 GCA_050050055.1 Nitrospirota bacterium | reverse complement strand
AGCCGCGGCGAAGAGGACGGGGAGGCTTCGCTCATAGTGCTCGTAAACCCCGAGATAGTCGACTCCCGGGGCGAGGTGAAGAGCGAGGAGGGCTGCCTGAGCCTCCCCGAATTTACCTGCTCGGTCACGCGGGCGGAAAGCGTCACCGTAAAGGGCCTCGACAGGGAGGGGAAAGAGACGGTCATACCTGCCGAAGGGCTCCTTTCCATGGCCTTCCAGCACGAGCTGGACCACCTCGCGGGCACCCTCATCCTGGACAGGACGAGCTTCCTCAGAAGAGAGTTCTACAAGAAGCAGCTCAGAAAAGGCCATGCCAGAGCCGGGACCGGCTGACGGGACATGTCGCTGGTGTTTTTCGGCTCCCCCCGCTTCGCGGTCCCCTCTCTTAAAAGCCTCATCGAAGCCGGCGAGAACATAGAGGCCGTGGTCACGCAGACCGACAAGCCCGTGGGCAGGTCCCGCAGGCCCCAGGGGCCGCCGGTCAAGGAGTTCGCCCTCGAAAGGGGGCTCAGGGTGCTTCAGCCCCCGTCGATGAAGGACGAGGCCTTCCTCCGGGAGCTCGAGGCCATACGTCCCGAGTTCATAGTGGTCGTGGCCTACGGAAGAATCCTCACGAAGCGCGTCCTTGCGGCCCCCTCGAAGGCCCCGGTGAACCTCCACGCTTCGCTCCTTCCCAGCTACAGGGGCGCGTCTCCCATAGCCTGGGCGGTCATAAACGGCGAGAGGGAGACGGGCCTCACCACCATGATGATTACCGAGGGGCTCGACGAGGGCGACATCCTCCTCCAGGAGCGGCACGAGATCCTCCCCGACGACACGGCCGACTCCCTCGCCCGGAGGCTCTCGGAGGCGGGCGGGCCTCTTCTGGTCAAGACCCTCGGGGGGCTCAGGGACGGCTCCATAGAGCCCGTGCCCCAGGGCGGCGGGGCCACCTATGCCCCGCTTCTCAGGAAAGAGGACGGCAGGGTGGACTGGTCAAGGCCGGCCCGGGAGTTATATAATTTCGTACGGGGGATGCACCCCTGGCCCGGGGCGTTCACCCACGCCGGGGGCGTTAGGATAAAACTCCTCGGGACGAGGGCCGTTTTGGGGAAGGGGGAGCCGGGCAGGGTCATGAGGGTTTCCGGCGAGTCTTTCGAGGTTGGCACGGGGGACGGAAGGCTCGAGGTGCTGGAACTTCAGCCCGAAGGCGGGAGGGCCATGTCCGCGAGGGCGTTTCTGCAGGGCAGAAGGCTCGGCGAGGGGGCGTATCTGGAATGAGAAGCGGCGGGAGCGATTTCATGAGGGGCTTTGCCCTTAAGGTGCTTTACCCCGCCCTGATGCTCGCCGGGGCCTTCGCCAAGGACCGGAAGGAGAACTTCCAGGCCTTCGTAATAAGGCTCAACAACAGGCTCGTCCTCCGGGGCAGGGTGGGCGCAAAGAGGATACTCCTCCTCATGCCGCACTGCCTCCAGATAGACGAGTGCGACATAAGGCTGACCCACAACATCCGCAACTGCGAGCGCTGCGGCAAGTGCGAGATAAAGGACCTCATATCCATAGCGGAGAAGAACGACCTCGACCTCCGCATCGCCACCGGGGGCAACCTCGCCCGCCGCATAGTCAACGATGTCAGGCCCGACGCCATAGTGGCCGTGGCCTGCGAGCGCGACCTTTCGAGCGGGATTGCCGACAGCTACCCCCTGCCCGTCCTGGGAATACCCAACGAGCGGCCCTTCGGCCCCTGCGTCAACACCAGGGTGGACCTGGGCAAGGTGGAGGCGGCGATAGAGGCGCTGAGCGCCAAGTAGGGCGGGGTATCGGGAGACTGCGGCGGGCGCCTCAGCAGCAGGAGTCGTTTCCCGAGGAGCAGTCGCAGGTGGGCTCCGTCCCCTTTATGAAGCCCTTTATTATGCCCGAGGCGCACCCCACCCCGGCCTGGACCGAGATGGCCTCTCCGGGGCAGTTCATCGCGCAGGCGCCGCATTCCATGCAGGCGTCCCTGTCGTCCAGGGCGGCCCGCTTGCCCTCCATCACGAAGACCTCCTGGGGGCAGACCTGGACGCACATGCCGCAGCCGGTGCACTTGTCCGGCTCAAGCTCGAGGGTTACGACGTCTTCGAGGTACCGCATAATCATATTATAACAACAATCGCCTCACGGGGCGAAAAAACCGCCCGCCACGAGGAGGACGATGCCGGTGGCGAGCCCCGATATCTGAAGGGGCACGGCGTATCTCATCTCTCGCCTCACGCCGGAAAGCGAAGTGTATGTCGAAGACCCGGTGAAGTTCATCGACATGTGGCTCGATACGGCCGTGGCTATGAGGGCCCAGGCCGCGGCCTCGGCCTTGCCGGAGATGAATTCGCCCGAAAGGGCCAGAAGAAGGGCGAAGAGCGCCGAGCCGAGCCACGCCCCCTTTGCCGAAAAGGCCCTGCCGGGAAGCCACGGCAGAAGCGCCGCGCCGAGGGCGGTGGAGGCGACGTATATCCCCGCGAAGGCGGCCGCGTTTAGGGGGCCGGCAGAGAGCATCCTTTCCACCGAGAAAAGCCCAGGGCCGATGCCCGAAAGCACGAAGAGCGCCGCGGCCACTATCCCCGCCCACTTCGCCATGGGAAGGAGCTCCATGGGGATGAGCACCACCCTCTCCATGAAGGGGAATCTCACCCGCCTCATCTCCGGCGAGGCCTTCATCCCCCGGGACATGAACTCCGGGATGTCCTGGGCCCTGACGGGCCCAAAGACCGCGCGGAAGCCGCTCTGCCTTCTGACCTCCCGGGCGCTGACGCCCGGGGCCCCGAGCTGAGGGAGCACCAGAGTGCGGTGGGAGACTATGCTCTGAAGGCCCGTGGATGCGGCCCTCCTTACGATTTCCGCCGTGCCGAAGGTTCCCTTTCCGGCGGCGCACCAGACGTTTATGCCCCTGGTGTCCAGCACCATTATCCAGGCGTCCATTCCCCGGAGCGCCGAGCGCAGGCGGTCGAAGCTCATCTTGTAATTGGCCGTCACCAGAACCGGGGACTCCGCCGAGGGGCTGCCCGCCGCGTAGAGGCCCGGCTCGACGCTGTAGCGCATGCGTCCCACGCCCCACCTGGCCTTCCAGGAGCCCAGCTTGTCGCTCGTGAGAAGGGAGGTCCTCACGCGTGGGACCTCGCCCAGGGGAGTGCTCACCGTGCCGTCCGCCCAGGGGGCCCTCAGAGCGCCCAGGGTCCTGGGAGAGGGAGGAAGCGAAGCTTCTGATTTATTTAGGAATTTAAGTTCGATTTTCACGAAGGCTCCCTTTACGGGGATTTTTCATATGCGAAACGGTAAATATATACCAATACCAAATATATCATCCGGGGCACCGGGTTTTCAAGGCGGGCAGGCGGCTTGACAAATATGAAACAATGTTTTAAGCTGTGTTTTAATGGAACGCACCGAAACAAAGCCCACGCGTGAGAAGCTGCTCGAATCGGCCAGGATACTTTTCCTGGAGAGGGGCTACGAGGGCGTGAGCATAAGGGACGTCACCGAAGCCGCCGGGGCCAACGTGGCTTCAATTAATTACCATTTCGGCGGCAAGGAAAACCTCTACAGGGAGGTCTTCAGGGAGATGCTTGCTGAGAGAGTACGCGAGACCCTCGATAAGCTAAATGCCGTCATAGCCGAGGATAAACCTCCAAAACTCGAAAAGGTTTTTCGGACTTATGTTGAGGGAGTGCTCGGACAGTTGCTCGTTTCCAGGGACGCCCAGAACCTCGCCAAGCTCGTCTCGGACGAGATGTCGGAAAACGGACTGGCCGCGGAAATCCTGGTGCGGGAGGCAGCAATGCCCATACACAAGGTTATGAAGGGAGCAATCCTCGTGGCGAGGCCCGATATACCGGAGATCAATGCTTCGCTTATCATAGCCAGCGTATTCGGGCAGATGTTCCACTTCGTAAGGGCGAGGCACGTCATACAAAATACTATGGGCCGGGATTACGACGAGGAGTTCATCAGCCTGATAATGGACCACATAGTGGAGTTCTCACTGAGAGGAATGGGAGAGAAACCATGCAATATAAAAGTCCCGGAGGACCGATGAGAGCACTGTTGATATCGTTCATGATCGTGGCGCTCATGTTGGGCGTCGCCTTTGCCCAGCCCGAAGGAGCGAAGCCCGAGGACCGGGACCAGGAGAAGGCCCCGAAGGAGGCCGCGGGCCAGAGGCCGGCCCTGGTGACCGTCGCCGAGATAACCGAGGGCGAGGTCCAGCCCATGGCCGAATTCGTGGGGACGGTCTTCTATCCCAGGGTCTCCAAGGTCGCGCCCGAGGTTTCGGGAAAGGCCCAGGCGGTGAGGTTCGAGGAAGGCCAGAGGGTCAAGAGGGGCCAGGCGCTGGTCGTGCTCGACTCGGAAATACTGGACGCCAATATCGCCGCCACCGAGGCCTCCCACGAGCAGCTCCTCGTGCGGCTCGAGAAGGCAAGAAAGGACTTCAAGAGAATAGAGGCCCTCTACAGGGACGAGTCCGTCTCCGAAAGCCTCTACGACGAGCATTTCTTCAACGTCAGGAGCCTGGAGAAGCAGGCCGAGTCGCTGGGTGCGGAGCTCCGGCGCCTCAGGATCGAGAAGCAGAAGACTACCATAGCCGCCCCCTTCGACGGGGCGGTCCTCGAGAAGCTGGTGGAGAAGGGGCAGTGGGTCTCCCCCGCGGGCGAGGTGGCGGTGGTGGCCTCCGACGGCGAGATGGACGTTATGGTGGAAGTGCCCGAGCGGATACTGGGCTTTCTCGACAAGGGCCGGAAGGTCGCGGTCAGGGCCGGCGGCCTCGAGCTCGAGGGCGGCATATGGGCCTTCATACCCAAGGGAGACGTGGCCACGAGGACTTTCCCGGTGAAGATAAGGGTCGGCAATCCCGGGGGTAACCTCAAGGAGGGGATGGAGGCCAGGGCGATGCTTCCGGCTTCGGAGAAGATCAAGGGGCTCATGGCGCCGCGAAACGCCGTCATCAAGAAGTTCGGAATGGACGTGGTCTTTGCCATAGAGGGTTCAAAGGCGAGGATGGTGCCGGTGCAGGTGACGGGGTACCACGGCATGATGGTGGGCCTTGCGGGACCCGGCCTCCAGCCGGGCACCAGGGTCGCCATGGAGGGGAACGAGCGGGTGATGGACGGACAACCCGTGCAGATAGTGGGCGGCAAGGGCGCGGATGAACCTCGTTAACTACTCCATTAGGAAGCCGGTCACGATTCTCGTGGGCGTCATACTGGTGGTGATGTTCGGCCTGATCAGCCTGGGGCGCCTTCCCTACCAGTTGAGCCCCACGGTGGTCGAGCCCGAGATCTCCGTGTCCACCATCTGGCGCGGCGCGACGCCCTACGAGATCGAAAGGGACATCATCGAGGAGCAGGAAAAGGTCCTGAAGGGCATCCCGGGCCTGGTGGAGCTCGAGAGCGAATCCTTCAACAACCAGGGCACCGTCACCCTGAGGTTCGAGATCGGCACCGACGTGGACGACGCCCTCCTCAGGGTCTCGAACAAGCTCAACGAGGTGGAGTCGTACCCGGAAAACGTCGAGCAGCCGGTGATAAGCGCCACCGGGGCCGCCACCTCCCCGGTCATCTGGCTGATAATGAAGGCCAACGAGGGCAACCCCCGGACCATAGACACCTACAGGACCTTCTTCGAAAACGAGGTGCGCCAGCACCTCGAGAGGGTCAGCGGAGTGGCCGACCTCTTCGTGGGGGGCGGGACGGAATCGGAGATGCACGTCGTCGTCAGGCCGGAGAGCCTCGCGGCCTACGGCCTCACCGTCAACGACGTGATGGGCGCCCTGAGGAGCGAAAACGCCAACGTCTCCGCCGGGGTCCTGGGCGTGGGGCGGAGGGAGTTCAGGATAAGGACCACGGCCGAGTACCGGAGCCCCGAGGACATCGAAAACGTCGTGCTGCGCTCCACGGGCCAGGAGCGCGTCTTCATGAGGGACGTCGCCCAGGTCAGGCCGGGCTACGAGAAGAAGACCACCGCCATGCTCCATAACGGCGAGCTCGGGATGGCCGTGGGGGTGCTGCCCGAACCGGGCACCAACATCCTGGCGATGACCGGACGGGTCTTCGACACGGTCCAGTGGCTGAACGAGGAAAAGATGGCGCCCGAGAACATCCGCCTGGAGTGGGTCTACGACCAGAGGCCGTACATCAACGAGGCCATAGGGCTCATCAAGCGGAACATCCTCATCGGGGGCATCCTCGCCACGGCGGTCCTCCTCATATTCCTCAGAAGCATCCGCTCCACCGTGGTCGTGATGACGGCCATACCCATAAGCATCATAGGCACTTTCATCTTCCTCCAGCTCATGGGGCGGAACCTCAACGTCGTGAGCCTCGCGGGCATCGCCTTTGCAGTGGGGATGCTCGTGGACAGCGCCATCGTGGTCATTGAAAACATCGACCGGCACCGGAAGATGGGCAAATCCCCCTTCGACTCGGCCTACGACGGCACCGTCGAGGTCTGGGGGGCCATACTCGCCTCTACGCTGACCACTGTGGCCGTCTTCCTGCCCGTGGTCTTTCTGGAGCAGGAGGCGGGACAGCTCTTCAGGGACATCGCCATAGCCGTCGTGGCGGCCATAACGCTGAGCCTCTTCGTCTCTATATCCGTCATACCCATGTTCTCCCGGCAGGTCTTCGCGCTTACCAAGGGCAAGAAGCTCAGGTTGAGGGAGAACGTCCTTACGAGGCTCGGCCACGGCATTGCGGGCGGAATCGTCGGGCTCGTCACGCTGGCAATCTCCAACTGGGCCACCAGGCTCGTCACCGTGGGCACGCTGACTGTAACCGCCATAGGGATAGCATTCTTCCTTTTCCCCAAGATGGAGTATCTTCCCCTGGGCAACAGGAACCTCGTGATAAACATCCTCGTGCCGCCTCCGGGGCTTTCCTACGCCGAAAGGGAGTCCATAGGAAAGAGCTTCATGAAGGGCTCGGAGCCCTACCTGGGCAAGGACCACGAGGGGGTCGCGGGCATAGAGAACATGTTCTACGTGGGTTCGGAACAGGTGATGCTCTCCGGCGCGACCAGCATCCACAGGGACAGGGCCAGGGAGCTCCTGCCGCTCTTCAGCAGGCTGATATTCTCCACCCCGGGGATGTTCGGCGTCAGCCAGCAGGCCGGCATCTTCCAGACGCGCCTCGGCAGGGGCAGGACCGTGGAGGTGGACATAAGCGGAAACGACCTGAACCAGGTCGTGGGGGCCGCGGGCATGATGTTCGGGAGGCTGAACCAGGTGTTGCCCGGGGCGCAGATAAGGCCCGTGCCGTCCATCGAGGTGCTGTTTCCGGAGGTCAGGTTCCTTCCCCACCGGGACCGGCTGAGGGCCAACGGGATGAGCGCCCAGGACCTGGGGGTGGCGCTGGACGTCCTCATGGACGGCAGGGACGTGGGAGACTTCAAGCGCGAGGGCAAGAAGAAGATAGACCTGGTCCTCATGAGCTCCGAGGAGCAGATTGGGACCCCCGAGGAGCTTTATAACGCCCTCGTGGCCACCCCTCGGGGCAAGGTGGTTCCCGTGTCGAGCCTGGCCGAGCTCCAGAGGACCACCGGCGTGACCCAGATCAGGCACCTCGAAAGAAACCGCACGGTCACGCTCCAGGTCACCCCTCCGCTTGAGATCCCGCTTCAGGCCGCCACCGAGACGATAGAAAGCGACGTGATCGCCCCCATGAAGGAGGACGGCGCCCTCGGCGGCCTCAGCGTCAGGATAAGCGGCGCTGCCGACAAGCTCACCGTGACCAGGAGGGCCCTTCAGTGGAATTTCGTGCTCGCCGCCGCCATCGCCTATCTTTTGATGGCCGCCCTGTTCGGGAACTTCATATACCCGCTGGTCATAATGTTCAGCGTGCCCCTGGCCGCCGCGGGCGGCATCCTTGGCCTGAACATCATCAACATATTCGTCACCCAGCCGCTGGACATCGTCACCATGCTGGGTTTCGTCATACTCATAGGCGTGGTCGTCAACAACGCGATACTAATCGTCTACCAGGCCCTGAACAATATCCGCCTGCACGGCATGGACTACAAGGAGGCCGTGGTCGGGTCCGTTCGGGTGCGGCTGAGGCCCATTTACATGAGCGCCTCCACGAGCATCTTCGGAATGCTTCCCCTGGTGATATTCCCCGGGGCGGGCTCGGAGCTCTACAGGGGGCTGGGAAGCGTCATACTGGGCGGAATAGCCGTGTCCACGATCTTTACGGTCTTCGTCATCCCCTCGCTCCTGATGTTCGTGATAAGGATGGAGAAGCCCGCAGGGGGCGCGGCCGGCGCCGGAGGGGCCGAGGCGGAGAAAAGCGAGACCCAGGAGGGGAGGGAGGAGAAGGCTTGATGCTAAGGTATTGCGTAACGTTCCTGATAACTGTTTTGGCCATGGGCACGTTCGTTTCCGAGGCCCTGGCGCTCACCATGGAGGAGGCGGTGCTCTTCGCCCTCGAGAACAACCACCGCATAAAGGAGTTCGAGCGCCTCGAGGACTCGGCCCGGGAGGACGTGGGCGTAAAGAGGGGTGCCTTCTGGCCATCGGCGGACCTGAGCTACTCCTATGCGGACGTGGAGGTGGGGGGCGCCACCCCGCTGGGAAGCGCCTTCAACAGAAACGTTTCATCGGGCACGGCGGAGATATCGTACAACCTCTTCAACGGGCTCTCGGACCTGAGGTCCCTCCAGGAGAGCCTCTCCAGGGCCGAGGCCTCGATGTACGAAAGGGACGCCGTGACCGCCGACGTGGTCCTGGATGCGAGGACCGCCTACATCGACGTCCTCAGGGCGAAAAGGGCGGCTGCCACGGCGCGCGAGGGCGTGGAGCTCCTCGAGCGCCAGGCAGAGGACGCCAGGCGTTTTTACGACGTGGGCCTTTTCGCCAAGAACGACGTGCTGAAGGTGGAGGTGGAGCTCGCCTCGGCCAGGCAGGACCTCATCGCCGCCGAGGGGGACCTCGCCGTGGCCAGGAAGCTGCTGGAGAGGACCATCGGCGTCGGCATCCCAGAGGACGAGGTCGTGGAGGACCTCGAAGAGACGCCCTCGGCGGCATGGCCCCCCTATGAGGAGCTGAGCACCGAGGCCCTCGCGGGGCGGAGCGAGCTCCGGCAGCTCAGGGCCCTCGGGGAGGCGCAGGGCTACGGCGCCGAAGCCATCAGGGGCGATTACTTCCCCAGCGTAGACCTCTCCTTCACCCACACCCGCTACGGCGACAACGCCGACCTCGCGGGCAGGGAGCTCCTGAACGACGACGAGGACAGAATCACGCTTTCCGCCACCTGGAACGTCTTTGACGGTTTCTCCACGTCCCACGCCCTTAAGCAGGCCCGATACCAGCAGGAGGCCACGCTCGAGCGGCTGAGGGACACCCGGGAGGAGATACTGCTTCAGCTCAAGGAGGCCCTGGAGGGGTACGAGGTCGCCCTGGGGCGCCTGGAGGCCGCCGCCACGGCCGTCGAGCAGGCGGAGGAAAACTACCGCGTGACCCAGAACCAGTTCCGCGAGCAGCTGGCCACCACCACGGACCTCCTGGACGCCAGGTTCTTCCTCACCAGGGCGAGGAACCAGCACAACAACGCCGTCTACGACACCCACCTCTGGGCCGCGCGCATAGACAGGGCCGTGGAGGCCCCGTTGCCCGGAGAGGGCGGGGAGGAGGCGGCCGGGCCGCCTCAGTAGTTCCTCGTGCCCCTTTCGAGGACGAGCACGTGGTATTCGTCCCGCGTGAACTCCACGTGCACGACCGTCCAGCCGCGAGCCGCCATCTCGGCCAGGGTATCCGACCTCCTGAGCAGTTTCTGGAACTCTTCGTAGTCGGGCTTGTACCTGTTGAAGTCGGGGACCGACACCACGCGGGCGTCCTCTCCGTAGATAAGTAGTCCGACCCCCACCACGACCCTGACCTCTCCGGCGGAGGCCGAGGCGGCCCCGGCAAGCACCGAGGCGGCCACGACGGCCGCAATAAGCATTCGCCTGAAACCCATATTTTCCCTCCCGGTTATTTCTCAGCCTGAGTATAGCCCCTCCGGGCCGGGAAATGAAGCTTCCGCTTCAAGGATGGACTTCCATGGGTTATACTTACAAAGCATGGAAAGCAGGGACATGAAGCCCCGGGGGGGCCTCAGGGAGACCCTCTATGTGATAATCTACGAGGCCGACACCCCCCTTGGCAAGGCCTTCGACATCGGGCTGATACTCAGCATCCTCCTGAGCGTCCTGGCGGTGATGCTCGACAGCATCGGCTCCATAAGGGGCCTCCACGGCGATTTCCTCTACGGGGTGGAGTGGTTCTTCACCCTGGCCTTTACGGTGGAGTACCTCTTGAGGCTGATCTGCGTGAGGCGTCCCGCGGCTTATGCCAGGAGCTTCTTCGGCGTCATAGACTTCCTTGCGATACTGCCGACCTACGTAAGCATGCTCCTTCCCGGCGCCCAGTACCTCTTGGTGATAAGGGTGCTGAGGGTGCTCAGGGTGTTCAGGGTCCTGAAGTTCGTCCGCCACATACGCGAGGCCACGGCGCTTATGGCCGCCCTCAGGCAGAGCAGCCGCAAGATAACGGTCTTCCTGATTACCATATTGACCCTCGTGGTGATACTGGGCTCGCTCATGTACCTCATCGAGGGCGAGGAAAACGGCTTCACGAGCATTCCGAGGAGCGTCTACTGGTCCATCGTCACCCTCACCACGGTGGGCTACGGGGACATCTCGCCCCAGACCCCCCTTGGCCAGGCGCTGGCGGCGGTAATAATGATCCTTGGATACAGCATCATAGCGGTCCCCACGGGCATAGTGTCGGTGGAGGTCTCGCGCGCCATCGTGATGGAGGGCAGGGAGACCGCCTGTCCGGGCTGCGGCGCCCGGGGGCACGAAAGCGACGCCACCTACTGCAGGCACTGCGGGGCTAAGCTCTCGCCCCGGGTGACCCTGCACTCGTGAATCGGCGCTGAAAGCGCCCGTCCCGCCCGGGGGACGGTTTGGGCTTATTTGACAAAACCTATTGATGTTAATTAAGATTTTGCTTCATGTATTTTCAGGACCTGATACATAGGCTCCAGGGTTTCTGGGCAGAATACGGATGCGTGGTGCTCCAGCCCCTGGACACGGAGGTCGGGGCGGGCACGTTTCATCCCGCCACGTTCTTCAGGGTCCTGGGGCCCGAGCCCTGGCGGACGGCCTACGTGCAGCCCTCCCGCAGGCCCACCGACGGCCGCTACGGGGAGAACCCCAACAGGCTCCAGCACTACTACCAGTTCCAGGTGATACTGAAGCCCTCGCCGGAGGACTCCCAGGAGCTCTACCTCGGCAGCCTCGAGGCCGTGGGCATAGACCCCCTGAAGCACGACATCAGGTTCGTCGAGGACGACTGGGAATCGCCCACCCTGGGGGCATGGGGACTGGGCTGGGAGGTGTGGCTCGACGGCATGGAGATCACCCAGTTCACCTACTTCCAGCAGGTGGGGGGCTTCGACCTCAGGCCCGTGTCGGTGGAGCTGACCTACGGGCTGGAGCGCATCGCCATGTACCTCCAGGAGGTGGAAAGCGTCTTCGACATCAAGTGGGCCGAGGGGATAAGCTACGGCGACGTCCACCACATGTCCGAGGTCGAGGGCTCGAAATACAATTTCGATTTCTCGGACCCCGGCGTGCTCATGAAGGAGTTCGAGACCTTCGAGGGCGAGTGCGCCCGCCTGGGCGGGGAGGGCCTGGTGCTGCCCGCCTACGACTTCTGCCTCAAGTGCTCCCACACGTTCAA
>JASFVA010000021.1:0-12065 GCA_050050055.1 Nitrospirota bacterium | reverse complement strand
TTTCCTTTTCCTCCTGTTCTCGTTTCCTCAGCGCCTCCACCTGGGATTTGGCCATCTCGGGGACCCTCAGGAGGTTGGCGGCCTGGGCCCTTACCTCATCCGGCGTCCTCGAGTGCTCGTAGAGCCGCTTCACGACGTCAGGGCGCGACCTGTTGGCCCTGAGTATCTCGCCGAAGGCCGAGTCGTCGGCGGACTCGTCCAATATGATCTCTATGGCCTCCGTGGAGGCGGCAGAGAGGTCCGGTTCCTCGTGCCTGGGGTCTTTCTCCTCTTCCATTTTCATCAATGCCTCCGGAGGTGAATCAGGTACTCGACGTTGCCCTTGGGCCCCCTGAGGGGAGACTCCATGACCCCGGCGACCGACAGGCCCAGGGAACTCATGTCTTCCTCGACCGCCCTGACCGCCTCGGCCCTCTTCTTCTCGTCCCGCACCACGCCGCCCTTTCCCACGTCGCCCCGGCCGACCTCGAACTGGGGCTTTATGAGGGCGACTATCTCGCCGCCGGGTTTTACGAACTCCACTATGCGGGGCATCACTATCTTGAGGGAGATAAAGGAGACGTCCACCACGGCGATATCTATCTCGTCGGGGACCTTCTCTCGTTCGAGGTACCTGATGTTCGTCCGCTCGAGAAGCGCCACCCGGGGGTCCTGCCTCAGTTTGAGGTCTATTTGGCCGTAGCCCACGTCCACGGCATACACCTTTTCAGCCCCGTGTCTGAGCATGCAGTCCGTGAAGCCGCCCGTCGAGGCCCCGACGTCCATGGCCGTCTTCCCTCCGAGCTCGATGCGGAATTCCCTTACGGCCGCCTCGAGCTTTAGCCCTCCCCTGCTAACGTAGGGGATGTCTTCCGCCTTGAGCTCAATTTGAGCATCGCCCTCCACAAGGGCTCCCGCCTTGGTCACCGGGCTCCCCCCCACCAGCACCTTGCCCGCCATTATGAGGGCCCTGGCCCTCTCGCGGCTGCCGGCAAGGCCGCGGCCGACCACGAGCTTGTCGAGTCTTTCCTTCACAAGGATATTTTTCACAATTCTGCGCGAAGAATCAACAATCAAGGCAGCCCGAGACTCATCCGGCCGGAAACTTCAGGTCCTCCCTCACGAGGGCCGCCGAGGCGTTATAAATTCCCTCCTCGTCTATGCCGCAGAGCCTCCTGAGCTCCGCCTGCGACCCGTGCTCAATGAACTGGTCGGGGATGCCGAGCGACCTTGCCTCCACCCGCCCAAGGTCCATCCTGTGCAGCGCCTCGAGCACGGCGCTCCCGAAACCGCCCTGCAGGGAGTTTTCCTCCACGGTGACGATGCGCCCGGTCCCGGCGGCCTCACTTATCTTCCGGAGGTCGAGGGGCTTGCAGAACCTCATGTTGAAGACGCCGGCGCTGATTCCCTCCCTCTGGAGCCTCCCGGCGGCGGCAAGGGCCGGGCCGACGGTGCTCCCGATGGCCAGGATAGAGACGTCATGGCCCTCCCTGAGGGTTTCGCCCTCGCCTACGTCGAAGTGCCCGCAGGCCGGGGCTTCCTTAACCTTCCCCCTGGGGAACCTTATGGCCGACGGCCCGTCGTGTTTGAGAGCGAGCGACAGCATCTCCCTGAGCTCCCTGTGGTCCTTGGGCGCCATGAGAACCAGATTGGGGATGTGCCTGAGGTATGTAAGGTCGAAGACCCCGTGGTGCGTCGGACCGTCCTCGCCCACAAGGCCTCCCCTGTCTATGGCGAACACCACGGGGAGCTTCTGAAGGCAGACGTCGTGGACGATCTGGTCGTAGGCCCTCTGAAGGAAAGTCGAGTAGACGGCCACCACCGGCCGCATGCCGAGCGCGGCCAGCCCAGCGGCAAACGTAACTGCATGGGGCTCGGCTATGCCCACGTCGTAGAACCTGTTGGGGTATCTCTCGGCGAAGCAAGCGAGCCCTGTCCCCTCCTTCATCGCCGCCGTTATCGCCACGATCCTGGGGTCCCTGTCGGCGAGTTCCCGGAGGGCCTCGCCGAAGGCGTCGCTGTAGGCGGTACTGCCCCCGCCGGAGACGGGCTCCCCCGTCTCGGCCTCGAAGGGCCCGGTGCCGTGGAAGTACGAGGGGTCCTTCTCGGAAAACTCGTAGCCCTTGCCCTTGTGCGTCACGACGTGGACCAAGGTCGGCCCCTCGTTCTTCTTTATCTTGCCCAGGGTCTCCTCCAGGAGCCGCAGGTTGTGCCCGTCGATGGGGCCTACGTAGTTAAAGCCCAGCTCCTCGAACACCATGCCGGGGAGGAGGAACCCCTTCACGTGCTCCTCCATCTTCCGGGCGAACTTCGACATCGTATCCCCCAGCATGGGGATGCTCTCGATGAGCTGCTTGGATTCCTTCTTGAACCTGAGGAAGGCCTCGCCCGTGAGAATCCTGTTGAGGTATGCCGAAAGGGCTCCCACGTTCCGGGAGATGGACATCTTGTTGTCGTTCAGCACCACTATGAGGTCCTTGCCGAGCTGTCCGGCGTGGTTGAGCCCCTCGAAGGCCAGGCCAGCGGTCATCGCGCCGTCGCCTATCACGGCCACCACCTTGAAGCTGTCGCCGGACCTGTCCCTGGCCTCGATCATTCCCGTGGCCGCGGAGATGGAGGTGGAGCTGTGGCCCGTGCCGAAGGCGTCATAGGGGCTCTCCTCCATCTTCGGGAACCCGGAGATGCCCTTGAGCTTGCGGAGGGTCGAGAAGCGCCCGTACCGCCCCGTCAGGAGCTTGTGGGCGTAGGCCTGGTGCCCCACGTCCCAGATAATCTTGTCGCGGGGGGTGTCGAAAACGCGGTGGAGCGCAATGGAGAGTTCCACCACGCCGAGGCTTGGAGCGAGGTGTCCGCCGGTTCGCGAGACCTGGTCGATTATGACCCCGCGAAGGTCCTTGGCGAGCTCCTCGAGGCCCTCGACGTCCAGGTCCTTCAGGTCCCTTGGGGATTCGATTTTCTCGAGCATCACTTGTTCCTCGCCAGTATGAAATCGGCTATGCCCCTCAGGGGCCAGGCCTTCTCGCCCATGAAGGCGATGGAGTCAAGCGCGCCGCCGATGAGCCTCTCGGCCCGTCTCATGGACTCTTCCAGCCCGTAGAGCGCCGGATACGTCATCTTATTCTTCGCCTGGTCGGAGCCCGTGGGCTTCCCCAGCACCTCGGAGTCTCCCCTGACGTCCAGCACGTCGTCCACTATCTGGAAGGCGTGCCCCAGGTTCCCGCCGAAGAGGGTGAGGGCCTCCATCGTCCTCTCGTCGGCGCCCGCCAGTATACCGCCCAGCCTCACGGAAGCGGCAATCAGAGCGCCCGTCTTGTGCGTGTGGATGTACTCCAGGGTATCGGGGTCGGGCTCCGCGCCCTCGGATATTATGTCCTGGGCCTGCCCCCCGACCATGCCCCTCACGCCGGCCGCCGTGGCAAGCTCCTCGACCGCATCGAGAAGCGCCTCCCTGCCGGCCATGGCGTCGGAGTCGAGGAGCATGAGAAAGGCCTCGGTCAGGAGGGCGTCCCCGGCGAGTATGGCCACGGCCTCCCCGTAGACCTTGTGGTTCGTGGGCCGGCCGCGCCTCATGTCGTCGTTGTCCATGGCGGGAAGGTCGTCGTGTATCAGGGAGTAAGTGTGTATGACCTCGACGGCGGAGGCGCAGGGCACGATGTCCCGGGCGTCGCCGCCGCAGGCCTCGTAGGCCGCCAGGGCCAGTATGGGCCTGAGCCTCTTGCCCCCGGCCAGGACGGAATAGCCCATGGCCTCACGGACAGCCGGCGGCACGCGCTCGGCGGGGGGGCTTTCGAAGTACTCCTCCAGATAGGCGTTTACGAGAGCACCCTTGTCCTGCATATACCTTTCAACGTCCATTTGAATCAAAACCTTGAATGAAGCCGCATAGGGTATCGGTCAACTTTCCTGCGTAGGGGGCGAAGCCCCCGTCCACATCAAAGGCGCTTCGCTATTCCCACTCTATGGTGCCGGGGGGCTTGGAGCTTATGTCGTAGACCACCCGGTTTACGCCCTTCACCTCGTTAATGAGCCTGTTGGATATCCTCCCCAGCACCTCCGCCGGAAGGCGCGCCCAGTCGGCGGTCATGGCGTCCAGGCTGGTTACCGCCCTTACGGCCACGGCGTTCTCGTACGTCCTCTCGTCTCCCATGACCCCCACGGTCTGGACCGGCAAGAGGACGGCGAAGGCCTGCCATATTTCCCTGTAGAGCCCGGCTCGCTTTATCTCCTCGAGCACTATGGCGTCGGCCTCCCTCAGCACGGCGAGCCTCTCGGGCGTCACCGGGCCCAGGCACCTGATGGCCAGCCCCGGCCCCGGGAAGGGGTGCCTCCAGCATATCTCCTCCGAAAGCCCCAGCTCCTCGCCCACCGCCCTCACCTCGTCCTTAAAGAGCTCCCTGAGGGGCTCTATGAGCTTGAGTTTCATGACCTCGGGCAGTCCCCCTACGTTGTGATGGCTCTTTATGACCGCCGAGGGCCCCTTGAACGATACGCTTTCGATTACGTCGGGGTAGAGGGTCCCCTGGGCGAGAAACTCGGCGCCCTCTATCTTCCTGGCCTCCTCCTCGAATACCTCGATGAACTCGTTGCCGATGATCTTCCGCTTCTGCTCCGGGTCGCTCACGCCCTCGAGCTTCGAAAGGAACCGCTCGGAGGCGTCCACGTGAATGAGCTTTATCTGGAAATGCTCCCGGAAGGTCTTTTCCACCTTGTCGGCCTCGCCCTTCCTCAGGACCCCGTTGTCGACGAATATGCAGGTCAGGCTGTCGCCGACGGCCCTGTGGACCAGGAGGGCCGTAACCGCCGAGTCCACGCCGCCAGACAGGGCGCATATGACCTTCTTGTCGCCCACCTTCTTCCGGATGTCCTCCACCGCCCAGTCGATTACCGAGGAGGTCTTCCACTCGGGCTTGCAGCCGCAGATATCGAAGACGAAATTCCTCAGTATCCTCTCGCCGTCGTAGGTGTGGACCACTTCCGGGTGGAACTGGAGGGCGTAGAGCTTCCTCGCCAGGTCGGCCATCGCAGCGAGGGGGGCGTTTTCGGTGTGGGCTATCACCTTGAACCCCGGCGGAAGGGCCTCTATCCTGTCTCCGTGGCTCATCCAGGCCTGCGAGCGGTCGATCACCCCCCAGAGGAGGTCCGAATCGCCGTCCAGGAATATCTCCGCCCTGCCGTACTCCCGCTCCCGCGCTCCAGCGACCCTGCCGCCCAGCATGTAGGCCATCACCTGCATTCCGTAGCAGATGCCCAGGACCGGGACGCCGAGAGCGAATATTTCCTTATTCGGAAGGGGGGCGCCCTCGTCGTATACGCTCGAGGGGCCGCCAGACAAGATCACCCCCCTGGGGTTGAAGGCGCGGATTTCCTCCATCGAGGCGTTGAAGGGGAGTATCTCCGAATACACGTCCTTCTCCCTTATGCGCCTGGCTATGAGCTGGGTGTACTGGGAGCCGAAGTCCAGTACAAGTATGTTTTCTCTGTGCATATTAAATTATAAAGCATTATGACTCTATATGTCTAAAAAGGCGTGATTTTCGGGGGTTCGCCACGGACTTTCCAAGTCAGTAGAGACGTTCAGCGGTAGTGCCTCTTGAGCTCCGAGGCGTACTGGCGCCCCACGCTGTCGGCGTTTTCCCGGAGCCACTCGCCCAGGCTCACCCTGCCCTGGGGAGGCTGGCCCGACACCAGGAGATTGTCCATCAGCCCGTAGAGTTCGTCGCGCGTGATGAGGACATCGCCCAGCAGGCGGCCGACGAGGCCGGCCGCAAGGAGGGTGGTCTCGGGACCCATGTGGATGATGCGCGCGCGGCTTCCGACCGTCTTTTTGACGAGCTCCACGAGCTCGTTGAAGGCATATGCCTCCGGTCCCGCCGCATCGACCTCGATGTTCTCCCCGGACCCGCCGGCCCGGACGGCGATGTCTGCCACGTCCTCCACGTGGACGGGCTGGAGCCTGTATTCGCCCGAGCCCGGCACCTGGAATACCGGGAAGCGCCTTATCAGCCAGGCGATATTGTTTATCAGGATGCCCTCGTGCCCGAAGAGGACCGTGGGCCTGACGATGGCGTATGAAAAGCCCGACTCCCTTATGAATCGCTCGAGCCTCGCCTTCCCCCTGTAATATGGATAGGGGGAGTCCTCGGCGGCGTTTGCTATGCTTATGTGGACCAGCCTCCGGACCCCGGCGTCCCGGGCGGCATTGAGCAGGGCCTTGGTGTTTTCCACCGCCGAGTCGTACGTGACCTCTCCGCGGGGAAAACGAATCCAGTAGGTGTTGTAAAGCGTCGAGGCGCCCTCCAGGCTCCGCGCGAGCCCGGCGGGGTTGTCGAAATTGAAAGGTTTGGCCTTGACCCTCCCGCCAAAGGGATCCGGGCGGTCCGGGTGTCCCGTAATGGTCTTGACCGTCCTGCCCGCGGCCAGAAGGTCCCCGGCGATGTACTTCCCGGTGTACCCGAAGGCACCCGTCACCACATCAAACGCCTGGCCCATGGGTCGAGGAGGCCCGGGCGCTCAGGCACGGGCCTACGCCTCCTTTTCCATCTCCCTGGTGTATTCGCCGTAACGGGCGGCCCCGTTCATCTTCGCGCGATGGTAGAAGGCCTTCCGGGCCGCCTGGACTTTAGAGTCCTCACCCCGCCAGGTCTCCATCACCGGGCCCTGGAGGGCGCGGGCGAAGGAGAAACTCAGCTGCCAGGGCTGGTCGCCCAGGGAGTTTATGGCGTTGAGGTTTTCCGTGGCCTCTTCCGGGCCCTGCCCGCCCGAGAGAAATACGACGCCGGGCATTGCGGCCGGGACGAACCTCCTCAGGCAGCGCACGGTTGAGTCGGCCACCTGCTCTGGGCCCGCCCTCTCGGGGCTTTCCTTGCCCGAGACGACCATGTTGGGCTTCAGGAGCATCCCCTCGAAGAGCACCCTGTGGTCGCCGAGGGCGGAAAACACGCTCTTAAGGGTCTCGCCGGTTGCCTCCTCGCATCGCGCGATGTCGTGCGGGCCGTCCATGAGCACCTCGGGCTCGACGATGGGCACGAGCCCGGCCTCCTGCGCGAGGGCCGCGTAGCGCGCAAGGGCGTGAGCGTTTGCCTCAATGCACGTGCGGGTGGGAAGGCCTTCGCCGATGGCTATCACCGCGCGCCACTTGGCGAACCGGGCGCCGAGGTCTTTGTAGTGCGCGAAGCGGCCCCGCAGCCCGTCAAGGCCCTCGGTCGCCTTCTCGCCGGGAAAACCGGCCATTTCGTGGGCCTTCATGTCGACCTTGATTCCTGGGATTATGCCCTTCCTTTTAAGGACCTCCACGAAGGGCGTTCCGTCCCGAGCGCTCTGGTGGATGGTCTCGTCGAATAGGATAACGCCGCTTATGTAATCCTCCACGTCGGGAGCACCGAAGAGCGTCTCCCTGTAAGCGCGACGGGTCTCCTCGGTGGACTCTACCCCTACTTTCGCCAGCCGCTTTGTGATGGTGCCCGTGGACTCGTCGGCAGCCAGTATGCCCTTCCCCTCGGGGACCAGGGCCAGAGCGGTGGCCTGGAGTTCCGCCTTTTCCATGTCCCTAAGGCCTCCTTTATATCTCAGAAGTTATGTTTCTACCCCCGATTATACAAGCTTGCCCGGGCCTGTCAATGGCCGAAGATTCGAGGCCCAGGGCCGCCGTCTGGGAGGGGAATTGTTCGCGCCCTTTCGGTCCCGGCGCTCCGAAGCCATGCGGCCGGCGGAGATTGCCAGCAGTTTGAAGCGTAGACGCCGAAACTAAGAGGGCGCGGCGGTACACGGCGGCCAGCGGGATGCCGCTCTCTGCCGGAGGGGCGCCGCCTCAAGAGCATGCACGCGGATTCAACGGCTGCTGTTATGGCCGGGGGAGCGGCTCGGCGGCCTTGTAAGCCCTCGAGCAGCCGCCCCTATTCGGACAAGCCGCGGATGTCGGCCAGGTTTTCGAGCATGGAGAGGAAATCCGTCTTCAGCTTCTTGCCCTTCAACCTCCGATACAGGAGGATAAGTTTGACCTCCTCATCCGACAGGGTCTCCTTGGAGGACGATGCCCGGCGGGCTTCGTCTTCGGGAAAGAAGACGTCCACGGGCACGTCAAAGACCCCGGCTATCTGGAAAAGCCTGTTCAGGCTCAAAGTGCTTTCCCCGTATTCGTATTTCTGGACCTGCTGGTACGTGATGTTGAGCTTCTCCGCAAGCTTCATCTGGGTCATTCCCGCGGACTTCCGCATCTGCCTTATCAGTTTTCCGATTTCATTTGACATTTCTTTTTTCTCCATGTTCTATTTTATATCTTCTGCCGGGCCGTCGGTGTCGGCGAAGGAAAAATACCCGTCCTTGCCGATAATCACATGGTCGAGCATTTCTATATTGAAAAGTTTGCACGAATCGACCACCCGCGAGGTGAGCTCGAGGTCGTGGACGCTGGGGTCGACGTTTCCGGAAGGATGGTTGTGCACCAGGACAACCGAAACCGCATTAGTCAACAGCGCCGTCTTTACGATCTCCTGGGAGTGGACCACCGCCTCGTTGGAAGTACCTTGGGTCAGCTCGTCATGGGCTATTATCTTTTTCTCGGAATCGAGGTAGACGGCGACAAACTTCTTCCTGGGCTCATAGGCCATCTGCCGGAAAATCCTGTAGATGGCCGCCGCGCCGGTAATGCAATCGCTATAGGGAACGGTGCCTTCCCTGACCGAATAAAGCTTAACCCTGCTTATGTCCTGTTTCATGTTTACAGAGGTCTCCACGCCGATGGTCTCGCGCACCTTGGCGGCCAGGGCCTCCAAAGTAAAGGGCTTCGAAAGGCGAAACGCTCCGGCGTCGCCCTCCCGGGCACTGTCCCCATCCATGTGCCCGCTGGCTATTATAACCCGCGTATCGGGGCTCAGGGCTTTCACCTCCGTCAAAAGCTCCAGGCCGGACATGCGGGGCATAATCATGTCCGTAACGATCAGGTCTATGGTCTCCGAGCCTCCACGGATGATCTCCAGGGCTTCTTCCCCCGAGTAGGCGACCAAGACCGTGTAACCGAGGTGGTCGAGCATTTCCCGGGTGGAGTCGGCAAGCTGCCTCTCATCGTCGACCACGAGGATCGTCTCGGTCCCCCCCGAGACGACCCCGGGCTGACCCGTCACTGCGGGGATGCAGTCCGCCTCGTGGCGGGGCAAGTAAACGCTGAAGGCCGTTCCCCTGCCGGGTTCGCTGTCAACGTCTATCCAGCCCCCCATCCGCCTGACGATCCCGTAGACCGCGGACAGCCCTATGCCCCTGTTTTCATTCCCCTTCGTGCTATAGAAAGGCTCGAACACGCGGGACAGGACCGTTTCGTCCATGCCGCATCCGCCGTCGGTAACCTCGAGCCTTACGAATTCCCCTTCCCCGCCCCCGGCGTAGTCCTTTGCGCAGGCAGCGGGGACTACCAAGTTGTCCAAGCTGAATCTTATCTGGGCGGGAGCGCGGCACCCGCCGCGCCCGGCCACTGCCGCCTCCCTCGCATTCTGGTAGAGGTTCATCACCACCTGCTGAAGCTGGCTGGGGTTTCCGCAGACGCTCCAGAGCCCGGGCATGATATCCACCCTGACGTCGTCCCTCGCATTTTCCCCGCCCGCCTTTTTCATGAAGTTCACGGTCTCCTCGGTGATTACCCCCAGGTCCACAGCTTCGGCTTCCACCACCGAGCCCTTCGAGAAATTAATCAGGTTGCCCACCATATGCTTGCCCCTGCCCACGGCCTCGAGCGACCTCTCTATGCGGCTCAACGCGTCGCCCGCGAGGCTCATCCTCGCCAGCTCCAGGTTGTTATAGATTATCGCCAGGATGTTGTTGAAGTCGTGCGCGATGCCTCCGGCGAGATTTCCGAGCGCCTCGAGTTTCTGGGCCTGGAAATACATCTGCTCGAGCTTCCTCTTTTCCTCTTCGGCCTCCCTGCGCCTG
The DNA here is from genome assembly GCA_050050055.1 of Nitrospirota bacterium. Taxonomy (GTDB): domain Bacteria; phylum Nitrospirota; class Thermodesulfovibrionia; order Thermodesulfovibrionales; family JdFR-86; genus JARRNG01. Next base: position 2,168 of record JASFVA010000021.1, on the reverse strand, counting down.
GAAACGTCCCGGACAGTGGCATGCACAATGACCTCTCCAGCCGTGCGGATGGTGCAGCCCGAAAGCTCGACAGGGAGCCTCGAGCCGTCTTTCCTGACGAGGGCGATGTCGCTCATGGAGCCTCCCCCCTTGGCAACGATGTCCTCGAAAGCGGCCCCTACCCTGTCTGTCTCCTCCCGCGGGTACAGCGTGGAGAAGTGCAGGCCAAGCAACTCGTCCTTTGTGAACCCGGAGAGCTCCTCGGCTCTCTTGTTGGCCTCCAACAGCACCCCTGCCGTACTGGCCAGGAATATGGCGTCCCCGGCGAAGTCCATCAGCGCGCGGTACTTCTCCTCCGAGTGCCTCAGGGCCTCCTCGGCCCGCACGCGCTCGGTGATATCGATGATAATGCCGTCTATGTAAGACACCTCGCCCTTTTCTCCTACTACAGGCCTCCCCCGTTCGAGGCACCGCCTGACCGTGCCGTCCTTGTGCTTCAAACGATACTCGACCTCGTAGGGCTGTTTTTGCGAGACAGCCTTCCGAACATCAGCGACTACGCCCTCCCGGTCTTCGGGAACTATCAGACTGTCTATCTGGCATATCCGGCCCCTGCTCAACTCCTCCCGGGTGAAGCCCGTGACCGGCTTGAGCATGTCGTTGAAAAACTGCGTCTCCTTGTTCCCCCACGTATACTGCCTGAATACGATGCCCGGCAGGTTCTCGGAAAGCTGCTTCTCCCTTCTTTTCCTCTCAACCTCAAGGTCGTACTGGAGCCCGAAATCCTGGACGAGCAGCTTGGAGATGAAATAGCTCGTCAAATAGGAGACCGACAGGCATGTTACAAGAAAGCTGTTCGCAATGAAGAACGACTGGAAGTCCGTTATCCTTTCCGTCGCCAATATGGGGACCATGTATATTGCGTAAATGAGCAGCACAGAGCCCAGGTGAAAATAAAGAGGGGCCGGGATGAAAACCACGGCGCACACGGCAAGGAGGATCATGCCCGGATAATAAGGCGACTGGTGTCCGCCGAGCTTGAGTATCATCAACTCGATGGTGGCCGCGGAAATCGCGATCGCAAGGTATAAGGTGGCATGCAGGGCAGGCGTCCTGAGCTTCGTTCTGACAACGAAATAAATGCCCACCAGCACGCACGAAACGATGACCCTGTAAGTAAAGAACAGGCCGAAGTACTCGCGGGCGGCGACGTAATCCAGGAAGCTCAGCACCATGAACATCGCCGCACCCACCAAGCAGGCGCGGCCAGCCCATGTTCTGAAAAGGCGGTTAAGGTTCTCTTTTATGTATGCTCTTCTTTCCGGTTCCATTGCTCGGCGCCCATCCTGCATCTTAGGGAAAACAGAAGCTTTCCATTAAAATTATACCAGACTCGAACAGGTTCAATGTGAATGGCCGCGGCTGCATGGGAAGGTCTTTGGCGAAGGGGCTGAAAATTCATGCAACCGTCAAAAAAATGGGTTGCGGGCCCGTTGCCCGGGAAGCTGGTGTCAGGCCTGCTCCCGCACCTTGAGGACGGGCATCTCAAGGTTAAGCTGTACCGACTGGTTCACCATGCCGTCCTTGTTCTTGAGCACCGTTAGCTTGAGGACGGCGGTCTTGCCCGTGACTATCTCGCCCATGATCTGGGCGTTCTCCATAACGTGATTGTAAAGGCCGAGGACCAGGCTGGCATCCTGAACCGCTTCTCCGACCTCGAAGAAATTGTCCAGCCTGAGCACCTTGCGCTCGTCCCAACGAAGCTGCGCGCCCAGGATAATGGGCACCGAAAGGAACCTCGCCTTCTCAGAAAGCCTCTGGGCCGACTGCTGCAACTCCACCTCCCTCGTCCGGAGCCCGTCCTGGCGGGGGTGGATCTTCTGCAAATAATCGATGAAAATCGCCCCGGTATCGTAGTTTTCCGCTAAGTGAGAGATGGCATCGAGGAGGTCTTCCAGCGTGAGGTGCTCGTCTATCAGCCACAGCCTCTTGCTTTCGGTGAACTGCCGGAACTCGTCTCTCGCGCCGTCAATCCTGGCGTTGCCCGAGCGCTTTCCCCTCAAGTACCCTTCCATTGCCCTTACATTGTTTTCTTCGTCGAGAAGCTCCTCGCTGAGGATGGTCAAGAGCTTCACGCCAATCTGCCTCTTGTTCTCCAGGAGCGAAAAATAGAAGAAGGACTTCTCGGG
>JASFVA010000020.1:0-12683 GCA_050050055.1 Nitrospirota bacterium | reverse complement strand
TACGGCGGTCCATCCCCGCCGATAGACCGAGATACGCCACGGACAGGACCGCTGCCACGGCGCTTCCGAGGGCGGCTCCGGCGAGAACGTCGGAAGGGTAATGCACTCCCACATAGACCCTGGATGCCGAAACCAGGGCTGCGCCGGCCAGCAGGGCGTGCCTCGCGCCGGAACGGACGAAGAAGTAAAACGGCACCGCGAAGGCGAAGGTCCCCGAAGCATGTCCCGAGGGCATGGCGAAGGACCCGGGGCATCCCACCAGCAGGTTGATCCCCTCGAGGACGTCGCAGGGCCTCGGCCGGTGAAGGAGCTGCTTGAGAACGCCCGTCAGGAGATACGCCGCCAGGACGGCAGCGGCGGCGACGGCGAAAGGCACTATAACCTTTTTTTCTTCCTTCAGCGCAACAACGGCGAAGAGGGCGAGCATCACCATGTGGGGATTCCGGGTTACGGCGGCCGCCACCGGCGCCAGGGCGGCAATGTGGAGGCTCTTGTTTACGAAGACTAAAAGAAGCGTGTCCAGGCCGTTAAGGTCCACCGAGGAGTTCCCGCACCTTGTCCCTGAGTTCCTCTATCTTGAAGGGCTTCTCGAGGCTGTGCTCCCACTTCGAGGAATTCATCGAGCCCGTTATTATCAGCAGCCGGGCGCGGGGGGCGATGCCTTGGGCCTTGGCGATGAGGGCCTCCGTGTCGATGCCGCCCAGGTGGAGGTCCACGATGAGGAGGTCGGCCCCCTCGCTTGCAAGGGTCGTAACGAACTCTCCTGGATTGGACGTGGTCGTCACCTGGTAGCCGACCTTGCCCAGGGCCTTCTCCACCGTCGTCAGTATAAGAGGCTCGTCGTCTATTACCAGGATTTTTCCGCCCACGACGTTTATAATTATGCATGATTATCAGCCAAATTTAAAGCCTCGGTAAAAGATGAGCCTTTCTCATGCAGACTGGATAATAATTTTTGCCTACATGGCCCTCAGCCTTGCCGTGGGCCTGTACCTGACAAAAAGGGCCTCCACGAGCCTGAGCGAGTTCTTCCTTTCCGGGAGGAACCTCCCCTGGTGGCTCGCGGGCACCTCCATGGTGGCCACCACGTTTTCCTCCGACACGCCCCTGTACGTCACGGGCCTGGTGCGGGCCCACGGGATATACGAGAACTGGCAATGGTGGTGCTTCATCATGTGGGGGATGATGGGGGTGTTCTTCTTCGCGCGGCTCTGGAGGCGCCTGGGCGTGCTTACGGACGTGGAGCTAATCGAGATGCGCTATTCCAGGGGGTCGGCCCGGGTGCTGAGGGGCTTCAAGGCCGTGTACTTCTCCTGCGTCATCCACACCATTATCAAGGCCCAGGTCATCCTGGCGATGGCGAAGATCCTCGACGTCACCCTTGGGTGGCGGAAGTGGGAGAGCATAGCCATATCGAGCCTCGTCACGCTGGCCTACTCGGTGATGTCCGGCTACTGGGGTGTGGTGACGACGGACCTCATGCAGTTCGCCGTGGCGGTGGTAGGCGCCGTGGCCCTCGCCATAATCTCGGTCGACAAGGTGGGAGGGCTCCAGGCGCTCAGGACGGAGATTTCGCCGGAGAAGCTCAGCTTTTTCCCTCCCCTGGACGGGGAGTTCGCCGGCACGGCCTTCATGGCCTTTCTGGGCTACGTGGGCCTTGCCTGGTGGTCGAAGTTCTCCTCCGACGGCGGAGGGGTAGTGGTGCAGAGGATATCTTCGTGCAGGAACGAGCGGGAGGGTCTCCTGGCGACGTTTTACTTCAACGTGGCCAATTATGCCCTGAGGACCTGGCCCTGGGTGATCGTGGCCCTGGCGTCGTTGTTGCTCTATCCGCGGCTCACGCAGCACGAGGCGGTTTATCCGTTGATGGTGGTGGACCTTCTTCCGTCGGGACTGCGGGGGCTTATGGTGGCCTCCTTCTTCGCCGCCTTCATGTCGACCCTCAGCACATACCTCAACCTCTCCTCCGCGTACTTTGTGAACGACTTCTACAGGCCCTTCCTGGTAAAGGACCGGGACGACAGGCACTACATTTTCGTCTCGCGGGCCGCGGCGGTGGCGCTTTCGGCCCTCACGGCGGTGGTCACGCTTTACGTTACTTCCATAGTGGGTGTCTTCAAGTTCCTGATAGCCTTCGGCTCCGGCACGGGCCTCGTTTACATCCTGAGGTGGTTCTGGTGGAGGGTAAACGCCTGGAGCGAGATATCGGCCATGGTGGCCTCTACGGCCATGACCCTGGTGGCCTACAGGGTCTACCCGGAGCTCCCTTACTACGGGAAACTGGCGCTGATAATTTCGGTTTCCACGGCGGTCTGGGTCGCGGCCACTTATGTCACCGGCCCCACGGACATGGACAAGCTCGTGGAGTTCGTGAGAAGGGCGAGGCCCGGCGGCCCCGGCTGGGGGCCGGTAAGACGGCTCATAAAGGAGCCCGTGGAAGGGGAGAGCCTCTCCGGGGCGTTCCTGGACTGGGCCGCCGGCAGCCTTTTCGTTGTGGGCCTCACCCTGGGCATAGGGAAGCTCCTTCTGGGATATTTCCTTTCCGGTTACATATGGTTATTGGTGAGCCTCGTAACGGGCTGGCTTCTCAAGAGGAGGTTCGCCACCTACACCTTTTCCGACTGACAGGGGCTTTTCCGTGGGTTCCTTGACTACGGCATGTGGTTTTGTTATATTGTATCTTTAGCTCGCATGGCAGGAGATTATGATGGCAAAAAAGAAGAAGACCTCGGCTGCCGGGAAAAAGAAGTCAGCCAAGAAAACGGCCCCCAAGAAGAAGGTCGCCCCCAAGAAGAAGGCCGTCGCCAAGAAGAAGGCTGCTCCCAAGAAGCAGGCCGTTTCTAAAAAGAAGGCTGTCGCCAAGAAGACCACCTCCAAGAAAAAACCCCTGAGCCCGAGGGCAAAGAAGATTCAGGAAATAAGGGACAAGCTCGTCGAGCAGAAGGAATTCCTAATCGCCGAGGCGGAACAGGCGATGAACGCCCTTCCCGAGCAGACCGTGTTCCCCGACCTGGGCGACCAGGCGTCGGCCGAGACCGACCGCAGCTTCATGCTCAGACTCCGGGGGAGGGAGCAGAAGCTCCTCAAGAAGATAGAAGAGGCCATAGAGCGCATAGACGAAAGCAAATACGGCATATGCGACATATGCGGCGACGAGATAGGCATCAAGCGTCTCGAGGCCAGGCCCGTCACCACCATGTGCATCGAGTGCAAGACCGAGCAGGAGGAAGAGGAGAAACTGCAGGGCCAGTAGGCCCCGGTCCTGCTCGTCAAGCCTTTATTTTCTTCAGCCCGAACCTTTCCTGTAGCGCGTCGCCGAGGATATTGAAGCTCAGCGCCGTCACCGCTATAGCGAGACCCGGAAAGAGCACCATCCACGGCGCCGCCACTATGTAGGACCTCCCGGCGCTTATCATGGAGCCCCAGCTCGCCGTGGGGGGCTGGGCGCCGAGCCCCAGGAAGCTCAGCGAGGCCTCCGTGATAATGAACCCCCCTATCTTGAGGCCCGTCATGACGAGGCTGAGCGGCACGCACTGGGGCAGAAGGTGCACGAAGATTATCCGCCCCGGACCGCAGCCGAGGGCTTTGGCGGCTTCCACATAGGGCTCCTCCCTGAGGGCGAGGACGTGCCCCCGTATCAGGCGCGCGAAGGCGGCCCATCCCACCGCCGCTATGGCTATCATCACTGTGTAAATCCCCTGGGGGAGGATCATGGATATCCCTATGGCCAGGAGGAGCGAGGGGAAGGAAAGCACCAGGTCCACGAGGGCCATGAGCGCGGTGTCGAGCCTTCCGCCGAAGTAGCCCGAGACGAGCCCGACCAACAGCCCTATGCTCATGGAAAGGACGGCCGCCGTGATCGCCACGCCCACGGATATACGCCCGCCGTGAAGGACCCTGGCCAGCACGTCCCGGCCCTTCTGGTCCGTGCCCAGCGGGTGCGTGTGCGACGGAGAGCTCTTGAGGGAGTCGAGGTTTATCTCGTCTGGGTCGTAAGGCGTAAGGAGCGGGGCGGCCAGGGAGGCCAGTATTATGAGCCCCAGAACGAGCGACGCCGCCTTTCCCCTCGTAATGGTCATCATATGCCTTTCCCGTGGACCCTGACGCGGGGGTCGAGCCAGTGGTAGACGATGTCCACGGCGAGGTTTATGAGCACGAAGACCGCCGTGCCCACTATGATGGTCCCCATGACCACGGGGAAGTCCCGCTTCAGGATTCCCTCCATGGCGTATCTTCCGATTCCGTCCCAGCCGAAAATGGTCTCCGTGAGGACGGCTCCGTTGAGGTAACTGCCGAAGTCCAGCCCTATGACCGTCACGATGGGGATGAGGGCGTTTGCCAGTATGTGTCTTACGTTTATCCTCCAGGGGGCCAGGCCCTTTGCCCTTGCCGCTTGGACGAAGGGCATGTCCAGGATGTCCGCCACGGTTGTCCGCGTGACCCTGGCCAGGGTTGCCACCGCCGGCAGCGCCAGGGTGGTGGCGGGCAGCACCAGGAACCTGAGCTCTCCCGTGCCGGAAGGCGGCAGCAGCTTGAGGTAGAAGCTCGCCACGAGCATTAGTAGCAGGCCCGACCAGAAGACGGGCACGCTTATGCCCACCACCGACACCGTGGTGATAAGCCTGTCCAGGGGCGACCCCCTTCTCAGGGCGGCCCAGAAGCCGAGCATCACGCCTATCGGAATTGCGAGGGCCATGGCGCCCACGGCGAGCATCATCGTGTTGGGGAATTTCGCCGCCAGGTCCTGGGCCACCCTGCGGTTCGTGTAGTACGAACGGCCGAACTCTCCCCTCGCCAGAAGCCCCAGGTAGCCCAGGTACTGGGTGACGACGCTCTTGTCGCTTCCCATCTGCCGGCGGATTTTTTCGATCGTCTCCGGATTCGCGCGCTCGCCGACCATGCCGAGCACCGGATCGCCCGGGAGGGCCTTGGTCAGGGAGAAAGTGAGCAGGGTGATGCCCACCAGGAGGGGGACGAGCATCAGGAGCCTCTTTAGTACGTAGAGCTTTATTTTCGCCTCCTTATCGCAAGCTACCGTATGATATACTTTTGTTCGGTGCTAATACAATAATTGCGGGCAGGAAGACCTTGCCGGAAGGAGTTTCCATCTGGAATCCCTCGAAGTAGAAAAAGGTTCTTACAGAACGGGCCCGAGGCGGGTTTCATTTTTCGCCAGGACGTGGCCTACCCCTGTCTTCTTCTGGAAGCTCATCGTCATAGTCTGGCGGGCCGCGGGCAGGTACAAGCGGGGAAAGTACGCCGACGAGGATTTGGCCCGGAGCAGCAAGGGCGTCCTGCGGGCCCTCGAGTCCGTGGGAGTGAAGTTCGATTTATCGGGCATGGAAAACCTGAGGTCCTTCGATGGCCCCTGCGTCCTCGTCTCTAACCACATGAGCACGCTCGAGACCCTCTGCTTTCCGGGCATCATCCTGCCTTTCAAGCGAGTGACCTTCGTGGTGAAGGAGAGCCTTCTTCGCTACCCGGTGTTCAAGCACATAATGAGGGCCATGAAGGCCATAGGCGTGAACCGCCGGAACCCCAGGGAGGACCTCAGGGCTGTGCTCGCCAATGGAGGGAGAATGCTCGAAGACGGCATGTCCGTCGTGGTCTTCCCCCAGACCACCAGGACCACGGAATTCGACCCCTCGGACTTCAACTCCCTGGGGGTGAAGCTCGCGCGGAGGGCGGGCGTCCCCGTGGTGCCCGTCGCCGTCAAGACCGACGCCTGGGGCGTGGGGCCTTCTTTCATGAAAGACGTCGGCAGGATAGACGCTTCGAAGACCGTCCGGATGTGCTTCGGGAGACCCCTCGCGGTAGAGGGCCGGGGGGACGCCGAGCACGGCGAGGTGGTGGAGTTCATAGGCTCGAGGCTCGAAGAGTGGAGCTCCCTGTGATTATGATATAATTTCGATGTCGCGCCAAGGAGAGCCAAGTGGCCTACAAGGACCTCAGAGACTTCATAAGGACCATCGAAAAGAGGGGGCACCTCAAGCGCATCGGCGTCGAGGCGGACCCCATACTGGAGATAGCCGAGATTAACGACAGGGTCGTAAAGGCTGGCGGCCCGGCCCTCCTGTTCGAGAACCCCAGGGGGGCCGAGCTCCCCTGCGTGGTCAACCTCTTCGGCTCCTTCGAGCGCATGAGGCTCGCCCTGGAGGTGGAGGACCTCGATGTCATCGGCAGGCAGATCATCGAGTTCCTCGAGCCCGAGATACCGACGAACATAATGGAGAAGCTGAAGGCGCTCCCCAAGCTCAAGAAGCTCTCGGACTTCCTGCCCAAGACCGTCAGGCACGCGCCGTGCAAGGAGGTCGTCATCAGGGACGAACCCTCCCTCGACGCCCTGCCGATACTTAAGACGTGGCCCGGGGACGGCGGCAGGTTCATAACCCTCCCCATGGTCTTTACGAAGCACCCCGAGACCGGAGTGCGCAACTGCGGCATGTACCGGATGCACGTTTACGACTCCAGGACCACGGGGATGCACTGGCACATGCACAAGGACGGCGCGGCCCATTACCGCAGGGCCGAGGCCCTGGGCCAGAGGCTTCCCGTGGCGGTGGCGATAGGGTCGGACCCCGCCGTCATGTATTCCGCCTCGGCGCCCCTTCCCCCGGACGTGGACGAGATGCTCCTTGCGGGGTTTCTCAGGAAATCCGCCGTGGAGATGGTCAAGTGCGAGACCGTGCCCCTCGAGGTGCCCGCCAATGCCGAGATAGTGCTGGAGGGCTACTGCGAGCCCGGCGAGAGGAGGACGGAGGGCCCCTTCGGAGACCACACGGGATACTATTCCCTCGTGGACGAGTTCCCCGTCTTCCACATCACCTGCATGACCATGCGCAAGGACGCCATATACCCGGCCACCATAGTGGGCAAGCCGCCGATGGAGGACTGCTACATGGGCAAGGCCACCGAGAGGATTTTCCTGCCCCTCATGAGAAAGCAGCTCCCGGAGATAGTGGACATGAACCTGCCGCTCGAGGGCGTCTTCCATAACATGTGCGTTGTCTCCATAGACAAGCGCTTCCCCGGGCACGCCAGGAAGGTGATGTACGCCCTGTGGGGGATGGGGCAGATGAGCTTCACCAAGTATATCGTCGTGGTGGACAAATGGGTCGACGTCCACGACCTCAGCGAGGTGGCCTGGCGCGTGGGAAACAACACCGACCCCAAACGCGACTCCGTAATAGTGGAAGGGCCGCTGGACGTCCTCGAGCACGCCTCGCCCATCCCGGCCTTCGGCGGAAAGATGGGCATGGACGCCACCAAGAAGCTGCCCTCGGAGGGTTTCCGGCGCCAGTGGCCCCCGGACATCGAGATGTCCCCGGAGGTAAAGCGCCTCGTCGACGAGAGGTGGAAGGAATACGGCTTCTGAGTCGCCGCGGCCTCGGTTGCGGCGAATCCCCGGCTTATTTGTGCGATAGGTCCCGGAAAGGGCGGTTACATGGTTGAAAAAGCTCGTGTTGATGGTTTATCATTTCGGATAAGGAAATGTAGCAAATGTCCAGCCTGGTAGAGATAAGATGGCACGGAAGGGGAGGTCAGGGCACGGTGACCGCCGCCAAGGTGCTTGCCGACGCGTGCATCAGCGGCGGCCGGCACGTCCAGGCTTTCCCCGAGTACGGGCCCGAGAGGGCGGGAGCTCCGCTCAGGGCCTATAACCGCGTGAGCGACAAGGAGCTGAGGCTCCACTGCCCCGTAGTACACCCCCAGGTGATAAGCGTGGTGGACGCCACTTTGCTCGACGCCATAAACGTCGCCGAGGGAGCGACCGACGACGCGGCCTTCATCGTCAACACCACCGCCGACCCCGCCGAGGTCAGGAAAAAGCTCGACGCTAAGAGCTCCCAGAAGATCTACACCGTCGACGCGACAAAGATAGCCATAGACGAATTCGGCCGGGCCCTTCCCAACTCGCCCATGCTCGGCTCCGTCGCGAAGGTCACCGGCCTCGTGTCTCTGGAGGACCTTCTGGAGGACGTGAGGAAGAGCTTTGGGAAGAAGTTCTCCCAGAAGATAATAGACGGAAACATCAAGGCCGTCACGAGGGGTTACGAGGAGGTTAAGGAAGGGTGAAGAAGTGGCGTGAACTCAACCCCGGGGCCGTGATACTCGAGGCCGGAAGCGCGGTCAAGTTCAAGACCGGCTCCTGGAGGGCCTTCAGGCCCGTGTGGATAGAGGAAAACTGCATCCAGTGCCTTTTCTGCTGGCTCTTCTGCCCCGACATGGCGGTCAGGGTCGAGGACGGCAAGATGATAGGCTTCGACTACGACTATTGCAAGGGCTGCGGCGTCTGCGCCCGCGAGTGCCCGGGCAAGAAGGGTAACAAGGCCATAGTGATGGAGGAGGAAGGCAAGTAATGCCCAAACCTATCGCGGTAACCGGCAACGAGGCGGTCGCCAACGCCCTGAGGCAGGCGAACCCCGACGTTTGCGCGGCCTACCCCATAACGCCCGCCACCGACCTCATGCAGAGGTTTTCGACCTTCGTGGCAAACGGCCAGGTGGACACCGAGCTCGTCCTCGTGGAGAGCGAGCACAGCGCCATGTCTGCCTGCATAGGCGCCTCGGCCGCCGGCGGGAGGGTCGCCACGGCGACGTCTTCCCAGGGTCTTGCCCTCATGTGGGAGATGCTCTACATCGCGGCGGGGACGAACCTGCCGATAATCATGGGCCTCGTAAACAGGGCCCTTTCGGCCCCCCTGAACATCCACGGAGACCACTCCGACGCCATGGGGGCCAGGGACACCGGATGGGTCCAGCTCTGGAGCGAAAACGGGCAGGAGGCCTACGACAACACCGTCCAGGCCTTCCGCATCGGCGAACACCCGGACCTGAGGCTGCCGGTGATGATAAACATGGACGGCTTCATCATCAGCCATTCCATAGAGAGCATGACCTACCTCGACGACGACGTGGTCAGCGACTTCGTCGGGGAGTTCAAGATGGTGAACCCCCTTCTGGACATAGACAATCCCAAGAGCTACGGGCCGCTGATTCTCACCGACCTCTACCACGAGTACAAGAGGCTCCAGCACGAGATCATGGGGCGCGTGAGCAAGGTGGTCCTTGACGTGGCCGCGGATTTCGAAAAGATCAGCGGCCGCAAGTACGGCCTTTACGAGCCTTACAGGCTCGACGACGCCGAAGTGGCCCTCGTCGTGATGGGCTCTGCCGCTGGCACCTCTAAGGACGTGGTGGACGAAATGAGGGGAAAGGGCATCAAGGCGGGGCTCCTGAAGCCCAGGCTCTTCAGGCCCTTCCCGTACGAGGAGGTCGCCAAGGAGCTCGGCCACCTTAAGGCCGTCTGCGTCCTCGACAGGGCCGACTCCTTCGGTGGCTACGGCCCGATGTTCATGGAGATATGCTCCGCCCTCTACCAGAACGGCGGGGGAAGCAGGCCCGCTGCCATAAACAAGATATACGGCCTCGGCGGAAGGGACTTCATGCCCGAGCAGGCCGAGCAGGCCATCCGGGAGCTTGACGAGATAGCAAAAGGCGGCCAGATAAAGGCCGTTAAGGATTACATCGGAGTGAGGGAGTAACATGGCGACACCGCTTAAGCTAAAGGAGCTTTCGAAGAAAGAGGACCTTTTAACTCACGGCCACAGGATGTGCTCCGGCTGCGGGGCCCCCACCGTGGTGAAGATGGTCTTCCTTGCGTCGGAGTACCCAATTGTCGCCTCTAACGCTACGGGATGCCTCGAGGTCTCCACGTGCATCTCCGAGTTTACGGCCTGGAAGATACCCTGGATACACAGCGCCTTCGAAAACGCCGCGGCCACCATATCGGGCGTGGAGGCCATGTACAGGGTGTGGAAAAAGAAAGGCAGGATCGACAAGGACGTGAAGTTCATCGCCTTCGGAGGCGACGGCGGCACGTACGACATAGGTTTCCAGAGCCTCTCGGGCGCCATGGAGAGGGGCCACGACATGCTCTACATCTGCTACGACAACGGCGCCTACATGAACACCGGCATCCAGCGCTCCAGCGCGACTCCCCGGGGCGCCGACACGACCACGAGCCCCGTGGGGTCGGTCGTCCCCGGCAAGGTGCAGCCGAGGAAGGACCTCACGCGGATAATGGCCGCCCATAACATACCCTATGCGGCCCAGGCCTCGCCGAGCCACTGGCTGGACCTGATGAAGAAGGTGCGCAAGGCCCTCGAGGTGGACGGCCCCACGTTCATGAACATCCTTTCCCCCTGCAACCGGGGATGGCGCTCGAAGACCGACGACTCCATCGCCCTGAGCAGGCTTGGCGTCCAGACGTGCTACTGGCCGCTTTACGAGATAGAAAACGGCGCCACCAGGGTTACGTACAAGCCGAAGGATAAAAAGCCCGTGGAGGAGTTCCTTAAGCCACAGGGGAGGTTCAAGCACTTCTTCGCCCCGGGCGGCGAAGTCCTCCTGAAGCGGCTCCAGGAAGACGTGGACCACGAGTGGGAGAGGCTTCTGAAGGAGGCCGAGAAGTCCCAGGAGGAATAGCCGCATGAACGGATCTGACCTGGTTGTCTACGAGGAGGAGTTCAGGAAGATCGACGAAGAGCTCAATAACCTCCAGAGGCAGGCCAACGCCAAAGTAGTTTTCCTGGTAGACAAGAACGGGCAGCTCGTATCCTCGGTGGGGGAAACCCACGACCTCGACACCACCTCGCTTGCATCGCTGACGGCGGGCAACATAGCGGCCACGGGCAGCATCGCGAAGATCCTGGGCGAGCAGGAGTTCACGATACTCTTCCACGAGGGAGCAAAGGACAACCTCCATATCTCGCTCGTCGGGGACCGCATAATACTCGTGGTGATATTCGACCAGAGGACCTCCATCGGCCTGGTGAGGCTCAGGGTGAAAAAGACCACCGAGCACCTCGAACGGATATTCGAGGAGATGACGAGGAAGGCCGAACAGGAAAAGATGCAGAGCAAGCTCGAAGACTCACCGTTTGCCGAGATAAGCGATGAGGACATAGAAAAGCTATTCATGTAGAGGTGGTCCCGTTAAGTGTCGTTCATCAACTATTCTTCTCGAGAGCTGAACTGCAAGATCGTCTACTACGGTCCGGGGCTGTGCGGGAAGACCACTAATCTGCAGTATATTTACAAGAGGACGAACCCCCAGCAGAAGGGGAAACTCATATCGCTGGCCACCGAGACGGAGCGGACCCTTTTCTTCGACTTCCTGCCCCTGGCCCTCGGGGAAATAAAGGGCTTCAAGGTGAGGTTCCACCTCTATACGGTGCCGGGCCAGATGTTCTACGCCGCCAGCCGCAGGCTCATCCTCAAGGGCGTGGACGGCGTCGTCTTCGTCGCCGACAGCCAGGTGGAAAGGATGGACGCCAACATCGAGAGCCTCGAGGACCTCAAGGAAAACCTCAAGGAGCAGGGCTACGACCTCTACAGCCTGCCTTTCACCGTGCAGTACAACAAGCGCGACATCCCCGAGATAGTTCCAATCCCCGAACTGAGCGAGGCCTTGAACCCCACTCAGGTCCCGGAGTTCGAGGCCGTGGCCACCACCGGGCAGGGCGTCTTCGATTCGCTCAAGGACGTCTGTCGCCAGGTCATAATGGAGATGAAGAAGAACTACTGACCCCAAGCCCCGGAGAGACCGCACATACTGCGCTTTCTCTAAGAAGCCATGCCCAAGACTGCCTCAACCAGGTCTCTGGTGTCCCGCCCAATAAAAACGGGAAAGAGAAAGAGGGGGCCCAAGGGGCCCCCTCTTTCCGGTGCGGCGGTTATTCGTTCCCGAGTTTCAGCCCCTCTTTTCCATGAACGCCTTTATGGTGTCCACGGGGACGGGGAATATGATGGTGGAGTTCTTTTCGGCTGCAAGCTCGGTGAGGGTCTGGAGGAACCTGAGCTGGAGGGCCTGGGGCTCCACGGCCATTATCTTTGCGGCTTCGGCGAGCCTCTTTGAGGCCTGGAACTCGCCCTCGGCGTGGATCACCTTGGCCCTTCTTTCCCTCTCGGCCTCGGCCTGCCTGGCGATGGCCCTCTGCATCTCCTCGGGGAGGTCCACGTTTTTCACCTCCACGGTGGTGACCTTGATGCCCCAGGGCTCGGTCTGGTCGTCGATTATCCGCTGGAGCTCCCTGTTGAGCTCGTCGCGCTTGGACAGGAGGTCGTCGAGCTGGCTCTGGCCAAGGACGCTCCTCAAGGTGGTCTGGGCTATCTGGCTCGTGGCGAAGAAGTAGTCCTCCACCTCGGTTATCGCCTTCGCGGGGTCGATGGGCCTGAAATACACCACGGCGTTCACCCTGACGGTTACGTTGTCCGAGGTGATGATGTCCTGGGACGGGACGTCCATGGTGATGGTCCTCAGGCTGACCTTCAACAGCTTGTCGACGACCGGGATGATTATGACCAGCCCGGGGCCCTTGACCGGGATGAGCCTGCCCAGCCTGAAGACCACGCCCCTTTCGTACTCCTTCAGTATCTTGATGGCTGCCGAGAGGAAATACAGCACTACAAGGATTACGAAGATGAAGCTTATGAAAGACGGTCCTACTGGCGGCATTTCATACCTCCTTTGGCACTCTATTTTTGCCTTACCCTGAGTTTCAGTCCTTCGACCGACTCGACCACGACCTTGGTGTCAGCCTGGATAGGCTCCTCCGAGACGGCCGACCAAATCTCTCCGTGGACCTTCACCGTGCCCCCGTCGGAAGTGACCTCCGAGGC